>CAYIER010000011.1:0-20268 GCA_964362395.1 uncultured archaeon | reverse complement strand
CCCAAGAAAACATTTAAATAATAGAATCAACTATCTTAGTAGTAAAGTTTTTACTTTAAAAAGGAGGTAAAGAAAATGGAAAGAAAAGGACAAGGAGCACTCGAATACTTGCTGCTTATCGGCGGAGCAATACTGGTTGCAGTAATAGTAATAAGCATACTGGTTGGATTGGGCGGCAGCGGTGGAGTTGAAGCTGGAAGAGCAGCGGCAGACGCAGGATGCGCAAAATACGTTATTGCTGATTGCCCAACCACAGCACCCACAGCAACTACAGGAATGCGGGGCGGATACTGCAATTACGCTTGCCAGTGGAATGCCAGTAGTTCTAGATGCAAGATAAATTATACTGGCGCAGTAGCTGTGACAGGCGCACCAAGCGGAACAACTTGCTAAAGCAATCGAATAAAATATGACAAAATTTCAGGCACGGACAATTTTCCCCGTGCTCTTTAGGTTTTTTTATGCCGCACAAAAGTATATTATTGACCTTTCGCCTGCCCTGTAAGGGAAGAAAGGTCACGTATGGCGTGTAACAAATTGGCAGGTGAAATAAATTAATAATTCTTTTGCCAATTTGTTAAAACGGAGCCAGATGTTTATGGATAGCCGCGCACAAGTTTCTTTTGAATACCTCATTACCGTTGCGCTGGCAATTGGCTTCACAATTACTGTCACAATTATCGCTTTTCAGGTGATTTCCCTTTCAGAAACCACCAAAACAGAAATAATCGAGGCAAGAGACGGCACAATAAGGTCAATAGTGGGATGAAAACCAGTGCAGGCACAGATTTTTTTCCTAGCCTCACTTGCGGCACTCGCCATTGCAACAGCCACTGACCTCAAAAAAAGAATCGTCCCCGACATCCTAAGCTACACACTGATTGCCGGAGGATTGTCGTTCCAGCTGGTCTTTGCGCTCGCAAACAATTCGCTTTCAGGATTTTTCACCGCGCTTGCAATAACCGCCGCAACATTTGCCGGCGCATTCATTCTCTGGAAAATAGGCGTCTGGGCAGGCGGCGACGTAAAACTATTCACGGGCCTTGCCGCACTCAACCCGGTAAACTACGGCGCAATAAGGGATTTTTTCGGAATCAACATGCCTATCTTTGGGTCAATAAATTTCCCGCTATTCCCGCTTACATTATTCATTTACAGTTTCCTCTCAATGGTGCCTCTTGCAATATTCATTACGATTAAAGCGATTGCGCAAAACAAGGAACTTCAAAAAAAACTTTTCACGGAAACAAAGGCAAAAATTTTTGGCATAATAATTTCAGCGCTATTGGTTTCCGCAACTGTGTTTTTCCTGCAAAAATACGGGGCGAACCCGATATTTTCAATCCCGGCACTTTTGGCGATTGGCTTTTTTGGCAAAAAAGTTTCGGCAATAATCGGAACACTGGCATTTCTTGCAAGCGCTTTAATTGGCGGAACAGGGCAAATCGCGGCAACGGCAGGCGTTGCAGCCGCGTTTTTCCTGTTATACCTGCTGGTAAAGCTTTACTTGATTGCAAAAAGCGACATACTCGTGGAAAAAATCCCAATCAATAAGCTGGAAGAGGGAATGATTAGCGCGCAAACAATCGTCAGCGAAAACGGCGTGGCAAAAATCGTGCCAAACGCTTCAATGAAAATGGTTATTAATCACTTCAGAAACAATAATGTAGGCAAAGTTATGGAACTATTTAAACCCAAAGGAAAAATCCTTGCAAGCCCCGCAAACGCCGGCGGGCTCACCCTTGAACAGGCAAAAGAGCTCAAAGAAGCGGCAAAAAGAAAAGAAATATCGCCTTACCTGCTCGTAAAAAAAAGCGTGCCATTTGTGCCCGCAGTATTAATCGGGTACGTTGCCGCACAGGCAACGGGAGACATTTTATGGCAAATGATTTTTTAGGCACAAAAGGGCAGCTCTCGGTTGAATTCGTGCTGATACTGGTAGTGATACTGCTTTATGTTTCAACACTCATCCAGCCAAAAATAGTCCAGTTCCAGGGAATATCAGAGGAAACATTCGGATTAGGGTACACTTCTTTGGCCGCAAACAAAATAGTCAACGCAATTGACCTCGTGCAGTTAAGCGGCAAGGACACCGTTCAAACCATAACAATATTTGTGCCAGAAAACGGTTACATAATCTGCAAAGGGTACGGTTCAGTGATTCCGGCCACAGACCAGAACACGATAACATTCAAATACACTTTAACCAGCAAAATTTCGCCGCCAACCGATGCAACAGGCGCAAGCCTCTGCCCTCTTGACACATATTATGGGGATGACACCTGCGTCAAAAAACTTGTGCCGCAAAGCGGGGCGGGAATAAATTGCGGAGTGGGGTTCACGAACCAGCAACCAGCCCCAAACGCACAACTTTTAAGGGTTCAAATCACAAAAACTTCCTCCAACCCCGCGGAACCAGTTGAAATAAAACTCGTGCAGTAAAGGAGAAAATTAAAAATGCTTGAAGAAAAAGGGCAGTCAAGTTTTGAATTGCCAATAATAACAGTGATTGTGCTGGCAATGACAACAATCGTGATTGCTTATTACGTCCAGGTAAGTGACACGACAGTGGCACTGGCGGTTGCAAAGGAAAGCATCGCCGAAAAACTCGCAAAATGGGAAACGCCATACATGATAAACACGCTTGACTACCTGCAGTGCGGCACCACGCTGAAACTTAACGCTTCGACAATCCCCGCCGTGCAGCCATCCGGCACAGCATTAAGCACAGCAAATTTTGACACTGGCCCGATTGCAAGCGGTTCACAGCAAAACAGCCTGGAAGTGCAAAACGAAATCAAGAGCATTGTGAAATTCCAGGCAATAGTTCTTGGCATTAATGACTCCGCGGTTCTGACGCCATGCTGATTGAAAACTTTGTGCAGAACAAAAAAGCATTCCTTGCAGCAATCCTTCAAGTGGCAATTATCCTGATGATGGCGGCAATTGCTTTCCGGCAATTCATTGGCGAGACAATATTTTACGCAATTGAAATTGTTTTGGCCGCAATTTTCCTCAAAGCCCTGTTTTTTGACCTCAAAAAGGAAACAAAAAAAGAACACAAATACTCTGTTTACTTTTTTGTGCCACTATTGGCGCTTGTGCAGCTTGCATGGATTGCCCAAAAAATGTTTCAGGCAGAATCACTCGCCTATTTTATTGCAGTGCTTGCCGCTTTTTTCCTGTTCATTGCATTATACAGGCTATTATTTGGAAGAAATTACACACCCGCCACAGTGCTCTTAAGCAACTCCAAAATAGCAGTTGTAGAAACAGGCTATGACATCAGGTCTTTTGCAACCGCGCAGCGCCACATAGTTGAAACAGGCGTGAAGCTTCCGGAAGGAAAAGAAGTGAAAATATCAATAAAAAAGGGCTTTTTTGGCAAAAAAACAGCAAAAATAATTTAATCGGCAATTGACGAACTATTTTTATTTTTGTTTGATTTCAATTCAATAAATGAAAATCGACGATTTTTTCATCCGAAAACTATCCATTGCTGCAAGCGCCACAGGGATACTTATTCTTGCAATTTTTTTGCCTTCTTTTTCGATTCCAGAAACCCAAATCAAAGACATTTCGGAAAGCACGATTGGCAAGGAAATCACAGTAAAAGGGATAATCCAAAACCCGCAAATCAAAACAGGCACACTTGTGTTTGAAATAACCGGCATTGGAAAAATCCGCGCGGTAAAATTTTACCCCACAAAACAGGAAACAGGGCTGGCACAGGAAGGAAATTTTGTGGAAGTGGCCGGCACCGTGAAAAAATACATGGGAAACCTTGAAATAGTTGCCAAAAGCGTGAAACAAATTGATTGAAAAAATGCTCTGGATAATTCCCGGCTGCATTCTTGGCACAATAACCGGACTCTCACCGGGAATCCACATAAACACGGTGTCAGCGATAGCACTATATTTTTCCGCCGCACAAAGCACTGAACTTGCAATAATGATTGTTGCAATGACAATCACGCACTCGTTTGTAGACTTTATCCCAAGCATCCTGTTAAGCGCACCCGACGAGGAAACAATGCTTTCAATTCTCCCTGGGCACCATTTTTTGCTGAAAGGAAAAGCAATTTATGCAATAAAACTCACAATTGCAGGGGGGCTTGTTTCAGCAATCGCGGCGCTTGCAATGCTGCCGCTGTTTGCATTGATTGTATTCCGGCTGGGGGATTTTTTTGGGCAAATAATCCCGTGGATTCTTGCCTTGTCGATTCTTTTAATGGTTTTTTCGGAAAAAAAACACAAAAAATACGCAATAATCACTGTTGCATTCTCGGCGGCACTTGGGTTAATGGCGCTTGAAAGCAATGCAGTAAAAGACCCGCTTTTCCCTCTCGCGGCCGGCTTTTTCGGTGCGTCAACGATAATTTATTCCATGCAAAAAAAAGAAAGCATTCCGCCGCAAAAAGAAAAGGGATTCAAAATAAAGCCAAAAACCGCAATCAAATCAACTGCACTTTCCATGATAGCAGCTATGGCAATTTCGTTTATCCCAAGCCTTGGCCCAGGGCAGGCAACTTTCCTGTTAAAACAATTTTTTGGAAAAATCCCGCGCACACAATACCTCCTAGTGATGGGCGGCATCAGCACTGCGGGAAACATTTTTGCATTCATGTACCTTTTCATGGCACAAAAAGCAAGAACCGGCGCCGCTGCCGCAATAAAAGAACTGGCAGAGCCAAACGCCGCAACCATTTTTTTGGTTGCATGCACGATGCTAATTTCTGCAGGGATAGCCGCAACAACAACCGATTTTCTTTCAAAAAAAGCAATAAAACAGGTGCAGCGGATAAATTACCAAAAAACAAACGCGGCAATTTTTGTGCTTTTAATGATTCTGGTGTTTGCTTTCAGCGGTTTTTTCGGGCTGCTGGTTTTTTTGACCGCAGCAGCGACTGGATTAATTGCCCTTTCAAGCGGAATCAAAAGGTCGGCGTGCATGGCTTTTCTCATGGTGCCGACGATATTGTTTTATCTGCAAATGGCGCACTAATCAATCTGCATGTACAGCATCCGACTGGAAGCAATGCAGGCAATAATCGAGGCTGCAAAAAACACTTTTCCAAACGAATTCATTGGCATGCTTGGCGGAAACAAAAAAGAAAAAATAATAGACGAACTGATAGTTGTTTCCGCAACATTTGGGGAAAGCCACTCAAGCATTTATTCACACCTTGTCCCGTTTGACCCAAAAATAATGGGGACAATCCACTCCCATCCAAACGAGTCAAGCCGCCCGTCAAACACTGACCTAAACACTTTCGCGAAACTCGGCGAAGTGCACATAATAATCGCAAACCCGTTTGATTTTTCCTCCACAAAGTGCTATAGCGCAAAAGGGAAAATAGCAAGGTTAAAAATAATTGAGTGACCTAATGTTGATGCCATGAAAACAGTTTTCATAATACTTGATGGCCTTGGGGACCGGCCGATAAAAGAATTTGCGGGAAAAACCCCCCTTGAAGCCGCAAAAAAACCAAACCTTAACAGGCTTGCAAAAAACGGCATGACTGGAATGCTTTACGCGCTTGCACCAGGCGTGAACGTGGGAAGCGACGTTGCACAGCTCTCAATTTTTGGCTACCAGCCGGAAAAATATTATTCTGGGCGCGGGCCAATAGAGTGCCTTGGCGCAGGCATGGAAATAAAGCAAAACGACATCTGTTTTCGCGCAAACATCAGTTCAATCGGGGAAGACAAGACAATAATTGACAGGCGCGCGGAAAGAATCAGTTCCACAAAAGAATTCGTCGAAGAATTCAACGGAATGGAAATCAGCGGAGTGAAAATCCTTGTAAAGCCCGCAACCGGCTATCGCGCGTGCATAATTTTTCGCGGAGAAAGCCTTTCAGACAAAGTTTCAACAAACGACCCAAAACAAAACGGAAAAAAAGCCCTAAAAGCCCTGCCGCTTGACGGAACAAAAAGCGCAAAAAAAACCGCCGATGTGCTCAATGAGTTCCTTGACATCTCTTCAAAAAAACTAGCACAAAACAAAAAAAACATTGAACTAAAAAGACAGGGAAAACTGCAGGCAAACTGCCTGTTAGTGCGCGGGGCAGGAAAAGCGCACAACGTGCCCGGCTTTTTGGAAAAATACAGCCTATCCGCCGCATGCATTGCAGGTGCAGGGCTTTACAAGGGGATTGGGAAAATGCTTGGAATGAAAATAATAGATGCCCCTGGAGCAACCGGGTTGCCAGACACAGACATCAAGGCAAAAGTGGCGCATACAATTAAAGCATTGAAAGAATTCGACTTTGTTTTTTTGCACCTAAAGGCAACCGACAGTTTTGGGGAAGACGGAAATGCCCCCAAGAAAAAATGGTTCATTGAAAAATTCGACAAAGAGCTTGCGCCGCTGCTAAAAGAAGACATACTGATTGTAGTCACAGGCGACCACTCAACCCCATGCGCGCTCAAAACACACTCGGGTGAAGCAGTGCCGTTCCTGATGCACGCAAAAGGGATTCGCAGGGACAAAGCCAAAGAATTCGGGGAAACCGCCTGCGCCAACGGGGGCTTGGGTTTTTTGACCGGAAAAGACGTGATGCCACTCGTCACGACAACGCTTGGGATACAAAAAAAAACAGGCGAATAGGCGGCTGCATCAACGAATTGGCAAAAGAGAAATTTGTTGGGCACGCCCTATTTGCGGCGCGTCGAAAGATTTTATAATAACTAATCCGATAATGGTAATAGATGAAAGGCCAGATTAGCTTTGACTTCGTGATGGCACTCATTATCGCGCTCATTCTTATCCAAACGCTAATGTCGTTTTCCGGCAATTTTTTGGCAAACCAGGAAAAAACAGGTATAAGAATGCAGGAAAAACAAATAGGCAACGAAATACACAGAGTGCTCTTATATGCAGGCACTTTGAAAGGAAGCACGAACCTAAAAATCACCCACCAAGTGCCAAAAATTTTTTTAAGCGGGCCAACAGGAAACGCAGCAGAGGCCCCCATAACCTGTGACATTACAATAACCGCAACAGACATCAATGTAGTTGTCACTCCGGCACACTACCCAAACATCCCCACAGGCTCAAATGCAATATTCCAAACAATCACCAATACTTCAGGGATGACGCTGCCGCAAACAAACTGCGGAAAAACAATAACCATAACAAAAGCAAACACAGGATAAAAGAAGGAAAACACAATGGATTCACGCGGACAAATTTTTTCACTGGACTTCCTTATGGCAATAACCGTACTGGTGCTTGCAATGGGCCTTGCAATCAACTACTTTGAAACGAACACGCTAAACGCAAAAGAAATTGAAAACCAAAACGATTTATGGAACGCCGCAAAAACAGCCTCAGACGTCCTGGTAAATCACCCGGACATCGTGTGCAACGAGACATCCCTTTTTGCGGCAAGGCCAGCACCAATGGACATCAAACTCCAAAACTGCCTGCCGCAAAACTTTCCAACCCCTTCAATTACAAAAGCAAGGCTTGGAATATCAAGCGCATATGACTGCAACATAAGCAATTTGCCCGGCTCAACATTTAATTTTGGAGCCGCGGCAAACGAGTGCAAAAATGCAGTTCCAACCGGAATAGATATTGTGTCAATTGAAAGAAGAGTCGTAATGCTGACAAATGAGCTGCCGGCAGGGCAGGAAAGGGACATAAACAAAAAAGCGCTAATTTACTGCCAAAGGCCAGAGTTGGGGAAATCATGCGTATTAACAGATGCAAACATCAGCATAAAGGTGTGGAAAAAATGAAAAATGGGTTCATTTTCACAATTGACGCATTTTATGCAATGATTTTTGTGGTATCCTTAGCAGGCGCGTTTGCGTTTTATTACACTGCCGCACCCACAAACTCAAAAGAAATAGAAACACTGAACATGAAAACAACCGACACTGCACTGGTGGCATTCTACCTCGGGAAAAGCATTGCAAATAACCCTGCAGATTTCCCTGGCTTTCAGGAAACTCTTTCAACAGACGCAAACTTTTCAAAATGCGTTTCTAGATTTTATTATCCAATATCAAGGGACCAAATTGTTTCCCAAACACCAATCACAGAGTACAAATTCTGCAAGAGGATAAGATGAAAAACCAAAAAGGGATATTCAGCGACATAGTGGCGTTTTTAGTGCTGTTTTTGGTCACAGCCACAATTATTTATTCAAGGCTGCCGATTCAATCCGAAAAAACAATTTCAGAGGCGGAAGCAATAAAACAGTTTAGTTATAATTCCCAAATTGCACAGGACTATGCTGACAAAGCTTTTACAGAAACAATTTATGACACAATATATGGAAAAATATCAGTGCCTTTGTGCTGGAAAATCCTTGATGCTTCTGACAAAACAAGCCTTGAGGCCAATTTTTTTAAATACATAAAAACACTGGACATGAACTTTAATAATTGCAAAATAATAAACCCTAAAAACCCAAATATCGCCCCAGACGTAAATATAACGATAAATGCGTATACAACAGGTTTTACAGATGTGAATACGGAAATAGCAGTGTCTTGCAGCAGCCCAAGCGGAGTGCCTTCAAAAACAATGGATTACAACAAAACATATAAATTATATAAAAAATTTTATACACAAAGTCTTGCGGGGTGTTTGATTGTGATTAATGATTATGATTCCGGTTTGTATATGGATTAAAACAACTTTGCAATCTCTTTCTGCACGCCGCTGCCATACTGCACCGCTTTTTTTTGGCGCTCAGTTATTTCGTTTGGGAGGCCAAGTTTTGCGGCAATTTTTCGAACAGCATGCTTTCTAAGATTGTCGTCTGGCGACAAAATTTTTTCGCTGACAGGCAAAGCCATTGCTTGCCGCAAAAACCCAAGGTCCAAAAAGGGCAGGCGGTGCTCCAGCGAAAAATGCATTGACACAATGTCTTCGCGAAAAAGGTTTCGCGACCACATTTGGGATAAAGCAGCCCAAATCTGTGCCTGCACGGCTTTTTCTCCGCCTGATTCAAGGGCTTTTTGGCACGAAGAATAGCCGCAAAAAATCTCGTCGCTTCCCTGGCCGGAAAACACGACTTTTAACCCGTGCTTTTTCGCCTCTCGCGCGCAAACAAAAATCGGCAAAGCAATCCCAAGCTGCATCAAGTCAAAATGCCCAAGCGCTGACAACACCTGCAAAGACAGCCCGGGCAGTTCGTCTTTTTGGATTTCGCACGCAACCAACCTTAACCCAAGCATGCCTGCAGCCTTGTCGGCAAAAACAATGTCGTCTGAGCCAGCCAAGCCGGCGGTGAAAAGGACCGTTTCGCTGACGCGTCCACTGACTGCTTTTGCGATAACGCTTGAATCAACGCCGCCGGAAAAAAACACGCCGCACTTTTTTTGCCCGCTTGTGCGAAAATCAACTGCACGCAAAAAAGAATCGTGCAGGCTTTCAATTGTTGACTTTTTTGGCACGGTTTTTTTGAAATCATTCAAATCAAAAACTTTTTTTCCAAAAACCCCTTTTTTGGAAATTTTCACAGAATGGCCAGGCAAAAGAGGCAGCGGAAAATTGATGTTGAGTTTTTTGAGCGCAGATGGTTCCGATGCAAATGCAAATATTTCGGAGTTCTCGCCAAACCATAGGGGCTTTATCCCGACAGGGTCACGAAAAGCAAGCAAGTGGTTTTTGTCGGAAATTCCACACGCAAAAGAGCCAGCGGCTTTTTTCATGAAAAGAGCGAGTTTTTTTCCGATGTTGCCTGAAAGAAAAAGCGGAATTGATTCAGAATCGTTTGACAAATCCGCACCACCGATTTCCCTAAAATTATAAATCTGGCCGTTGTGGGCAAGGGATGTTTTTTTGCCAGGAAATTCGATTGGCTGGATTTGGTACCCGGTAACGGAAAGAAGGGAGTGGCAGATGCCAAAATGCCCTGAAAGAAAGCTTCCCTGCAGCGCGGCAATTTTTTCGGATTTCACGGTTTTTCCGCCAACGCTTATGCCAAAGCCATCGCTTCCGCGGTGCCGCTGCGAAAAAAGCAAATCCAAAAGAACCGGGTAAACGTCCTTGCCGGTTTTAGAAAAAACGCCCCCAATTCCGCACATGAAAAAAGGTTGTGCAAAAAAAGGGTTTTAAATTAGAGTTTTTACTAACAAAAAAACAAGTGTTTTATAATGCTGGAAACAAAAAATTTCCATGCAATTTGGCAAAAAAGCCGCGGTTTTGCTTTTAACTGTGGCGCTTGCAACGGCAATTCTTGTGATTGCGGTACTGTTTTTCCCGCTTGACCCCGCACAATTGGAAATAGAGGACAAAACAGCGCTGGGTGTGCATTCAACCCAAAATTTTGCCCCATTTGCGGCAGCCAGCCCCGCAAACATGGAATGTCCCGTCAAAAACGCGGCAAAAAACGCCGCCCGATTTTGCCGGCAACTGGAATTTGCCGGCGTTGCGAAGCAATTGCCATGCAGATGGCAGTAATTCATCGCCCAACAAATTGACAATTGAATAAAGTGCTGTTTTCTTTTGCCACTTTGTTGCCGGAATTTGACGGCGCTCAAATAAAAAAACTTGCCACAGTAAATGATTACATGCGCATAATCAAAGTCGACTATCGGGCCAATTTTTTTGAAGCGGTCCCGGACAACCTTGACGACCTGTGGCACCTTGAAAAAATAATCGAGCCAGGCGACATTGTCAGCGGGACGACTGAGAGGAAAATCAAGCCAAAAGAGGAAGGGATGAAGCAGTCAAAGGAAACAATTTTTATCGAACTGCAGGCAGAAAAAATAGAGTTCCACGAAAGCAGCGGCGACTTAAGGATACAGGGAATAATTGTTTTCTGTCCCTCAGCGCTGGTTGAAATAAAATCACACCACACGCTTGAAGTCTTCCCAGGAAAACAAGTCAAGGTCAAAAAAGAACAGCTCAAAAAATACCAGGTTGACAGGCTCGAAAAAGCAAAAATTGCGTCAGGCCGCGACACCACAGTGCTTGTAGTGCTTGACGACGAAGAGGCCGAAATTGTTTTGCTGAAAGATTTTTCGTTTGAAAAAAAGGCAAGGATTCTTGCGGGAAAAAGCGGAAAAATGTTCAAGTCAGCCGACACGCGCGGCATATTTTTTGAAAAAATTGCCGCAAAGCTCAACGAAATTGCGCCAAAAAAAGTGATTTTTGCAGGCCCCGGCTTCACGAAAGCGCACATGGAAAAATACCTGCAGGAAAAAAAGCCAAAATACAGGCCATTCTTTGAACAGATAAACTCCGTTGGAATCACAGGGATAAACGAAGCAATCAAAAGCGGAGTAGTTGAAAAAGTCGTGGCAGAAACACAGCTTGTAAAGGAAACAAAACTTGTGGAAAAAATCCTTGAAGAACTTGGAAAACAACGCGGCCTTGCGGCAATAGACCTAAAAGAAATAAAGCAAGCAATTGCAATCGGGGCAATCGAGCATCTACTCGTAACTGACGACTACTTGCTTTCAAACAGGGCGGAAACCGAAAAAATCCTTGACGAAGCCGAAAAACTAAAAGGAGAAATACATATCCTTTCAACAAAAACCGATTCCGGGAAAAAACTCAAAGGATTTGGCGGAATAGCGGCAATTTTGCGGTTCAACGCAACCTGAAGTCAAACCATTCAACCTTTTTCTCTTCAACAAGCTTTTTTATCCGCCTTTGCTCAAAGGAAAGGTTTGAAGACGCAGCCTTGAACTCACAGAAAAAAATTTTGCCATCAGCAAAGGCAACACCGTCAATCGGCGTGCCGATAAAACGAAAACTAGATGGGCTGAAAGGAAATTCCTCAGTAAACGGAATAAACTGCTCAGTCAACTTCCCGTATTTTACCGACTGGCTTGCCTTCTGAAAAGAAAGGGATTTGAGGCGCTCATTTAAATCCCGGTTTTGCCGGAAAAGGAAAAAAACTGTAAGGACAAGCAAGAGCAAAAAGCCAAGCAGTGCAAAAACAAAAAAATCGGCCACTGCACCACTTTAATAAAATTTTGTACCGCCGCCTGTTAAAATAATCAGGCTATAGTCCCTTTTTGCTTCCTTGAGTGCGCCCAACAGAGCAGTGTGCTCCTTGCCGCTGCCGCTGATAATTGAAACAACCAGCTCGCCCTGCGGAATCTTTGACTTAATCTCGTCCTTTATAACGTCAAAACCGGCACGGTTATTGATAAGAATCCATTCAACTTCCTTTTGAGGGTTAAAATTCTCTTTCACCCACTCAGTGCTGATAAGAAAAATTTTGTCAAACTCTTGTTCGGAAATAATCCGCGAAACATGGCCCCAAGTGCCTTTTCCAACGCCAAGGGTTGCCAAAAAAAGTTTGCCCACAAAAAAACCCAATATAATATTAATATATATAATATAAAATGCTTTTGTTTTTGGGAATTTTGCGCAAAAATCAGGTCGCCGAAACCAACAGCAGCTCTTCCTTGGTTTTTTTTACTTTTTCAAGAAGCGCCTTTGCGTCATCAGTGCAGTAAAAAAAAGTCCCAGCAACAGTCAGGTGCCTTTTGACAAGCCCGACAACAAAGAGCGTTTCAAGAATCTTGTCAATGTCAACCGAGTCAAGGTTTTTGAAATTCCCGTAAACAGCCAAAGAAGACTTTGCCCCATCAACCAGAAATTCAAGAATTGCCAAAAACACCTTGGACTTTGAAATGTGAAAATAGCCCGGATGGTTTAAAACAAAATCAATGAAATCCTGCGTTGCCGTCACAAAATCACTCCAGTGCCTTTGAAACAAATGCCCCATCATCAATACAACCGAAATTCTTCTTATAATAATCCTTTACGCCAATCCCGGCAATTACCACAAGCTTGTTTGCATCAAACTCTTCTTGTGCAATCCTTTGCGCCTCTAAAAACAATTGTTTCCCAAAGCCACGGTGCTGGAACTCAAGTTCAGTCGGCTTTTGCCCAACACCAATTGAGCGCGTGTAAACATGCAGTTCGCGGATAAGCCCCGCCCTTGCAGTTATTTCTTTCCTAAAAGGATTCCCCGGAATCCGAAGCCGGCAAAAACCAAAAAGCACGTCATGTGCTTTATCCTCAATTGACAAAAAAACCTCTTTGCCGCCGCTTGCACCGTAATCAAACCGCACAAGCTCTGGCACCGCAGATGAAAGGTCAATTCTGTTCCTTGCAGCATTCAACCCGGCTTCTCGGCACCTAATGCACCTACATGCAACATTGGCCCTTTTCTGCTCAAGTTCAACCAGCTGGCGAAGGTTTGTCTGCTTTGCACCGCCCGCAATAACGGTTGACGGGATGTCGCGCTGCACGCGCATTATCCTGACAAATTCCGGCACAAACTTTTTGAGTTCAACAATCAGGCGCACCGCATCAAGAACAGGCATGGGCGAATACAAGCCCTTTTGCCACAAAGAGTGCAGCACGGTTTTTTCAATGACAAGCGTCGGGTAAATTTTTATCATGTCCGGCTTGAATTCGCTTTCAGAAAAAACACGCTTGAAATTTTTTAGGTCGTTTTCAAAACTTGAGCCATAAAGCCCCGGCATCAAATGATAGCAAACCTTAAAGCACGAATCCTTGAGCAGGCTTGTTGAAGAAACCACATCGGAAACCGAGTGCCCGCGATTGGTGAGCCCGTACACGCGGTCATCTGGAACCTGCACCCCGAGTTCCACGCGCGTGACGCCAAGCGAAAGCATGCGGTTGATTTCTTTTTTCCGGCACCAGTCCGGCCTTGTTTCAATCGTCAGCCCGACAACGCGCCGCCCGCTTGTTTCACATAGCCGCTTTGCCTCACCCAAAGAAGGCGTCTTTTTGCCCAAAACAGCATCAAAACAGCGCTTTACAAAATATTTCTGATGGCTAAACGGCAGCGCAGGAAAAGTCCCACCCTGAAGAATAAGTTCAAGTTTTGAGCTCTCATTATTTGTCAAACGATACTGTTCAAGGCGGTTTTCCACAATCTTGTAAGGGTTGAAATTAAACATCAGCCCGCGCATTGTTGACGGTTCGCGGCCGGTATAGCTTTTAGGGGTCTTTTTTCCCGGCACCAAAGAAACAGGGCAATAAATGCATTTCCCGACGCAATCGTACGGCTTTGTCATCACGGCAACAACATTTACGCCTGAAAGCCCGCGGGTCGGCTTTTTGTTCAAAATACCCTTGAACTTTTCGCGCTCCTCTTTTGTGGCAGCGGAAATAATCTGCACAGTTGAAGGGACACCTGAAAGGGAAAACTTTTTTGCAGCACGGTTTTTTGCCCTGCCAAGCTCCGCGCGGCTTTTTATCTGCCCACTTCGAACGCCCTCCAGCAACTCTGCAACTGCCCCGCCAAAGGACACAAAAAAAACCTCACTTTAAAAAAGAAAAAACAAACGAGTCAAAAAAATAAAACGCCCCAAGGGAAGCTGAAAAAAAAGGGAAACCGTTTGACGGGGCTGCAAGCGTCCCGACAAGCGTTGGCCTGACAACAAGCGACGAGCCCAGTGAAGAAACTTCCTTTTGGGCCAAGTCCGAAAAAACAATTATCCGAAAATCCTTTTTGCCGACAACTTGCGGAACAACCTCAAACTTTACATTCACCGTCTGCTTTGCCGGAACCACGACCCCAAACCCGTTATACCACTCCCGCGGCAGGCTAGAATAGACCTTAACCGAATGCGGCGCAATCGAATCGTTCCGCAGCACAACATTGTAAACGACTTTTTCAGAAACAAACGGGAACAAATTAAGGCCCGGGTTGTTTATTGCAACAGAAAGAAGGCCGTCACGCACCCGGACACGTGCGGTAAATTCTTCCTTTGCCCCAACCGAATCATTTGCTGCGGCAACCCTGAAAGTGTAAATGTTTGGCAACGCAGACTTTGGAACAAAAACACGAAGCAGCAGCCGCTTGCCAGCCCCAGCTGGCGCATTCGCCTTCCACCCAGTTGGCAGCGCATCAAGGCTTGCCTCAACCAGCTCCCACCGCGCCCCGCTCTCAAGCATTGACTCGTCAGAAATGCTCAGTTCAAAAGTCTCCCCACTTGAAACAGACCCAAGCTCCACGATGTCGCCGTTTAACACCTTCTGCTCAAACGGAAGCACCAAAAAAAAGCCCGCATGCGCCACAGACACAAAAGAAAGCAAAAAAACCAGCAAAACCAAGGATTTAAACAATACCAGCTTCATACAATAATTATTTACACATAAAAGGATTAAAAAAACTCTCATATGTGAAAAAATGCAGGAAACCGCCTCAAAAGAAAAAATCCGCTTTGAAATGGTGAAAGAAAGGCACACACAAACTCTTCAAACCGCGCTAAAGCAAAAAAAAGTAGACCCACAGGCAATAGGCTTAGGCCTGTTCCTTGAAAAAACCAAAAACTATTTCACCTCAAGCACCTGCTCCGGAAGAATAGTGCTTTTAAAAGTCAACAAACAGGAAACAAAACAGGACTCCGCATTCATCGCAAAATGGCACGCCACGACAACAATTGAAAAAATCTGGAAAGCGCTTTCGGAAAAAACACCCGGCGAAATCTGGTTCAAGCAAGAGCCGTTCATCCTGCACATCGGCTGCATGGACTTTGAGAACGCAAAAAAACTGCTCGCCATTGCAAAAGAATGCGGAATAAAAAGAGCCGGAATAAACTCCGCAAAAGAAGGAAAATTCATACTCGAACTGATTGGAACACACAACATAGCGTTTCCGGTAAAAAAGGGCGCCACAATACTTTTTGAAAAAAAGCAGCTAAAATACATCGTGAAGCGCGCAAACGAAAAACTGGAAAAAAATTACGCCCAGCTTGAAAAGTTTGAAAAAAAATGCGCAGAAAAACTGAAGTGACACAAAATGAAACGGCTGTTCATTGCAATAAACATTCCGCAAGAAATCAAGGAAAAAATCTTCACCACATATCACAGGCAAATCAGAAAGGAAGGGGTAAAAGAAACCGGCAAAAACAACCTGCACATTACACTCAAATTCCTCGGCCCCACAAGCGAAGAACACATCAATGAAATAGAGCAAAAACTATGCAAAACCAATTTTGAAAAATTCGCACTCACAATAACAGGCACAGGCGAATTCAACGGCCGCACAATCTGGCTTGGAGTAGACGACAAACACAAAAACGCTGAAAAAATACTAGGACAGATAAACCGCCTGCTATTTGCAGGCAAAGGGGAAAAAAAATTCGAGCCACACATCACAATCGCAAGAAGCAAAAAACCCGCAAAAAAAGAAATAAAAAAAATCACAGGACAACTTTTGGAAATCCCGTTTAAAGAAAAATTTTTTGTGGAAAGTATAGACCTTATGGAATCATGCCTCACACAAGGCGAGCCGGCTTACACAAAAATTTTCCAAAAAAAAGCCTCACGAAGTGACCCTTGAATCCTTCAACACAAGCTCAAGCACTGACTGCGGGTCAAAATAATACCGCTGGATAATCTCATCAACACGAGGCATGTCAGCAATGTTTTTTGCAAAAAGCCATTCAAGAATTTTTTTGCGCACAGTTATTTCTCTCAAGACCTCCTTCTTTGAAGAAATGATTTTTGACGAAAATTCCTCAATAAGGTGGCTTGGGATATCGGTGCGCTTGAGCTTGTCCTCTTTGCGATCCCACTCAAAAATGTTTGCAATTAAAGGCTTCCCATCCATTGAAGAAACCTCAGCAATCTGCGTGATACGCCGAATCATGCCCTTGCCCTTCACATACATCCTAAACTGCACAACAATCAGGTCAAGAAGCGGAATCATTACTTCAGGCACATCCATCGGCGGCTTGCTTAGCCTAAGCAAAGTCTCCCGCGCACTATTGGCATGAAGCGTGCCCATGCTCCCCTGATGCCCTATGTCCATTGCCACAAAAAGAGTCTGTGCCTCAGACCCCCGGACCTCGCCGACAATCAGCCTGTCAGGGCGCATACGAAAAGAATTCCTCAACAAGTCATCCATCAAAAACTTTTTCTCCGCCCCCGCACTCAGCCAAGTTTCCATCTGCACCCAGTTTTCGCGCTTGCCGATGTTCAATTCAATCGGATCCTCAATCGTAATAATCCTGTCCTGCTTGTTGATGAAACTTGTAAGCACATTAAGAGTTGTCGTCTTCCCCGAACCAGCCCCGCCAGTGATTATTACATTTGCGGGGCTTATGTTCAGCCCCTCAACCATTGCCCACAAAAACGCGGCAGCCTCACTAGAGACAGTATTGTTTGCCAAAAGATTGACAATAGACAAAGGCATGGGAGTGAACTTTCGGATTGTAAGGGTTATCCCCTGCGGGGTGATTGAAGAAAAGCAAACATTCACACGGTCACCTCTCGGAAGCCGCCCATCCAAAAAGGGGTTCTTTTCATTAAAAACCTTGCTGGTTGTAACAGCAATTTTCTGGCTCAATGCATTCAATTCCTCAAAAGAGACAAACAGGTTTGTCTTGCACATCCCAAACTCGCCATGAAAAACAAAAACGTTTTTCGAAGGCCCATTAACCATGATTTCCTCAAGATTCTGGTCACGCAAAAGATACCCTAGGACGCCAAAGCCAAACAAGCGGTCCAAAATCAGTTCGCCAAACAAAACAGGGTCACGCACTTTTTCCACAAAACTCTTGAACAAAAAAGCAATGCTCTGCTTTAGCTCAACAAACTGCTCGTCAGACAAAAGCCTTGAAGCATTCAAAGACAATGAAAAACCCTCGGCTGCCTTTTCCGAAAATTGCTGCAAAAAATCGCTTGGCAAAAATTCCTTCACAGGCTCAAACAACGGGCCGGCCTTCCTGCCGTTGGCAGAAAAAAAAACAAGAAAGTCAAAAATTTTCTGCTCAACCTCGTTCAAAGGATTTTTTACAACATAAAAAAAAACAGGAAAGCCCTCCAAAATGTCGGCAGAACCGCTTTCCCCAAGCTTTTCCCCGACAGCCTCAGAGAAATCCTTTTCCATAAAAAAACCAGTATATTTAATATATTTCTATTATATTAAAGCATTGGTGGCGATGCCAAAACTTCTTCTGAAAAAAGTATTGAAAAAAATAAAGCCAACAAAAAAAGAAACAGAAAGAGAACAGCAGGCTGCAAAAGAAATAATTGAAAAAATAAAAAAAATAAAAGGCAGCCACATTGACGTGATGCTTGCAGGCTCGATTTCCCGCCAGACAAACCTCAAAGGAGACAAAGACATAGACATTTTTGTCCTCTTTGACGAAAACACCCCGGCAAAAGAATTCGAAAAAGAGGGCCTTCGAATCGGAAAAAATGTTTTCCGCGGGCACACATGGGAAAAAGCATACTCGCAACACCCATACATCCGCGGAAAAATAAACGGGTTTGACGTTGAAATAGTCCCAAGCTACAAAGTGGAGGACGCGCAAAAAATAAAAAGCGCAGTCGACAGGACGCCATTCCACACAAAATTCGTGCAAGAAAAACTCCAGCAAAACCAAAAAGACGAAGTGCGCCTGCTTCGCCAGTTCCTAAAAGGCATAAAAGCATACGGTGCAGAACTCAAAACAGAAAGCGTGCCAGGATACGTTACCGAACTATTGGTGATAAAATACGGTTCATTTGAAAACACACTCAATGCAATGGCAAAATGGGAAGAAAAAGAAACCATTGACCTGGAAAACCAGCTGACAAAACAAGAAGCAGTAAAAAAATTCAATTCACCGCTAATTGTTATAGATCCGGTTGACAAAAACCGCAACGTCGCAGCCGCGCTTTCAATAAACCAGTTTGCAAGAATGATTGCCGCAAGCAGGGCATACATAAAAAAACCAAGCATTAATTTTTTCTTCGGAAAAAAAACAAAGGCGCTCACTGCAAAGCAGGTGAAAAATTTCCTCACAAAAGAAGAGCCAATAATTGTTGAAACCGGCTACCCCAAAGCGCTGCCTGACATAATGTGGGGCCAGATAAAAAGGCTGGCAAAACAACTTACGGCAACGCTCGAAAAAGAAGACTTCAGCGTGCAAAGGCACTCTGAATGGACAGACGAAAAAAAAACAATAATATTAGTGTTTGACCTCAAATCAAACATTTTGGAAAAAGCAAAAAAACGGACCGGCCCGCAAGTCTTTGACGAAAAAAACTCCGAAAAATTCCTCTCACACCACAAAAACCCGCTAAGCGGCCCAAGAATAGAAAACGGAAGATGGGTGATAGAAATAGAGCGAAAAAACAGTTCCGCAAAAAAATTCCTCGCAGCCGAAATAAAAAAACTGAAAAAAACCGAAAAAGCGGGCATGAAAAAATCGCTCAACAAAAAAGCAAAAATTTTGACAGAAAAAGAAATACTCGGCAAATACAAAAAAGAGCCGGAATTCCGGGAATTTTTCTCCACTTACCTTAAAGGAAAAGAAGAATTCGAATTTTATTAAAGGCTGGCGAAAACAGAAAAAATATGCCCCGCACTTTGTGGAACCAGTCCCGCTTTAGCGGAACCCATACCAGCCGAATGCTCGGCACTGCGAAGCAAGCGCCATCGCAAGATGGCGCCCGTACCAGCCAGACGTGATGGCTAAGCGGGCCTAGAGGGATTTGAACCCCCGTCTCAGGGTCCGAAGCCCTGCAGTCTTTCCAGGCTAACATATAGGCCCAAATAAAGAAAGAAGATTGCCCAAACTATTTAAGCATAAGGATAAGCCAAAAAAAAACCGGTTTTAATAGGCTTTTTTAAAACTTGCCGTCAAGAAGAATATTATACTATAACAAGCGGCATTAATTTTTTGACGTTGATTGCAGCTTGACAGACAGCAAATGACCGAATTGCGTCAAAATATTTTTGCCATTTGCTATAATTTGCAATAAAAACGGTGAGCCAATTTGAAAGTATGCACAACATGCAACACACAAGTCACAAAGTCATTTGTTGAATTCAAGTGCCCAAAATGCGCAAAAACGCACATAATCAGGTGCGACCACTGCCGCACAACTTCAAAGGCATACAAGTGCCCCGAATGCGGGTTCGAAGGGCCATAAGCGGCTGGCTCCGTTTATACCCTTACGGGCACAGGCACGCCAGATGTGTCCCGTCTGAAGACGGGACGATAATATAAATATTGATTACACAAAAAAAAAAAAACAAAATAACTGATTCAAATGGCGGACAAAATGTTTGTAATAGTCAAAATAAACGCCACAGACATGGAAAAGCTGGATGAACTCGAAACCGCAATAAAAAAAATAAAAAACGGCCAAGTAAAAGACATAAAAAGGGAAGCGCTCGGATTCGGCATAGAAATACTCAAAGCAGGCATAATCATCAACGAAAAAGAAGAAGGCGCACTCGAAAAACTCAAAAACGAAATAGACAAAATAAAGCTCGTAGAAACCGCAGAAATAGAAGGAATGACACT
>CAYIER010000010.1:13320-20340 GCA_964362395.1 uncultured archaeon | reverse complement strand
TTGAAGTGCTCAATCAAAACTAATAGCAAAGAGCATAAATAATTGAACTTTTAATCGCTCTTTGCATATGGCAAACTGCCATAAAATGTTCAAAAATATAAGCAGTTTGCTATAAAATTGCAAAAATATTTTCACAAAAATTTTTCTGCCTGCTCAATGATTTTTTTTGCAATAGCTTCTTTTTTCCCTTTTGCCCACACGGTTTTTTTTGCAGAAACCACCACAGCTTCGTTTTCATCTGAACCCATTTTGTGCTTTGAAACATCGTTCCCAACAACCATCTGCAGGGCGTTTTTTTTCAGGAATTCCATGCACTTTTTTTCAAGCGTTTTTTTGGGAATGCCGGTCTCCGCCTTAAAGCCGCAAATGGGCAGTTTTGGGAATTTTTTGCGCACTTTAGAAATTAATTTTTCTCTTGGGGACAGTTCGATTGAAATTTTTTTTCCGGAAACGATTTTTGTTTTATTTTGTGCTGATTCAAAGTCACCTATTGCTGCGGGACAGAAAAACAAATCACAGCCTTTTTCGAGTTCCTCAAAAAGTTGTTGTTGCAGTTCAACAAATGTTTCAAACTTTGCGGGTTTTATCTGCGGAAAAAAAATTTCTTTGTTGTGCAGAAGCGTCACTTTGGCTCCGCGCCGGAAAGCCTCTTTTGCAAGCTCTTCGCCGGTTTTTCCGCTCGCGTTTGTCGAAATCGCCCGAATAGGGTCGAGGAATTCTTTTGTCGTGCCCGCTGCAATTAAAACTTTTTTTCCTTCAAATTTTTTTTTTGAAAGCGCTGCCTCCACTTCCAAAACAATTGCCTCAATAGAATTCATTTTTGCCTTTTCTTCTTCAATGAGCGGAGGGACTATTTTCACCAGATTCATCTGCCCCAATTTTGCAAGGTTTTCCTTGACAATCGGGTGCCCATACATCGGTTCGTGCATTGCCGGCGCAATTAAAACCGGTTTTCCCGCGCCGATTGCAGTCGTGGCAAAAGTTGTTATCGGCGTATCGTCTATCCCCATCGCGATTTTGCCGATTGTGTTTGCGGTGGCCGGCGCAATCAGCAGCAGGCCCGCTTTCCCGCCTTTGCCGAAAAATTTCACGTGCTCCACGCGGCCGGAGATTTCGGTTATTGGTTTTTTTCCGGCGGCAAATTCCATGGCTTTTTGTCCTAAAATTTGCAAAGCTGCGCGGCTCATTACCGGCTGCACCTTTGCCCCGTGCCGCATCAACTCGCGTGCCAGTTCAAAGCTTTTCACAGCAGCAATGCTGCCGCACACGCCAAGAACAATCAATTTTCCTTTCAAGGAATCGCTTTTAGAGCCAATGATTTCCTGCATAAAGAAAAATTGTTAAAATAAGTTTAAATGGCAAATGGCAGTTGGATTAAAGGCAAAAACGCAAACATTTGGATGAACCAACCCGCTGTAAGCAATTTGATTATCCAAACTCCCAAGAACAGCACTGGCTGGTGGATGAAGTAAATCAGCAAAGAATTTTTTCCAATAAAGCAAACCAAGTCAACCGCTTTTGAGTCTGGCTTTTGCAGCTTGATTTTTGGCTCTGCGTTTTCGTAAAAAGTGTTTCCAAAAAACAGCCCCAACAGCACCGCGCCAAACCACGGGATTACCGGGAAAAAATCAAGTGCGGGGCCGGATTGCCCGATTCCAAGCCAGAACAAAACAGGAAAATTTATCGATTGCATGTTAAAAGCCAATGGCAAAAAAATGGCCAAAATGCCAAAAGCAAAATTTGATTTTTTTTTGCCCACAAAGAAAATTGACAGTAAAATTGAAACCGCGATCAAGTGCAGCACGCCGAAAAAAATCGGCTCGCCGGGAAAAAACGCGAGCGAAAAGGCTGTCAACAGCAGCCCGAGTGCAAAAATTTTTGCGCTGCGCAAAAAAAACTTTTTTCCAGAATTTTCCTTTTTCCGGCCATGGCTGATTGCAAGCGACACGCCGACAAGGAATAAAAATGTGCCAGCGGTGATTTTCTGGAAAATGCCCCAAAAACCAGCATACAAGCTGATGTTTGTGTAGCCGAAAAAATTTGTGTCCCACAGGAAGTGGAATAGCACCATCATCAGGGCCGCGGTTCCGCGCAAAAAATCTATTTCAAAAAAACGGCTCGCCCCGTTTATACCCTTGCGGGCACAAGCACGCGATACATTCCCCGCCTTTGACGGGACGATAATATCAACACATTTTTGTATTCCTGCAAAAAAGCCCGCAGAATCATTGTTTTCTTTTTTTAAAATTTTAGGGAGGCTGCTCTTGTTCTTCTTTAATTTCTTCACCACCAAAATCTTCTTCAAACTCTTCATCGTTTTCCGGCGATTCGCCCCCTGATTCGCCTTCCCCTTCTTCAAATTCCTCTTCTTTGGGTTCCTCTTCGTAAAAGGGCTTGTTTTGAATTTTTTGGCGGCTTCCCCCAGCCATTGGTTTTTTGGCAACAGGCTCTTGCACGGCAATTTTTCTGACCTGGCGGCGGGCAAAGCGCTTTTTTGCGCCAGCACTAAGCGAACCCCAGATGCTTGCCAGTGAATCAAAGACCTTTTTTAGCATAAGTTTTTCGGCCGGTTGTTTTAGTGTTTTTTTTAACAGTTGAGTGGTTTTTATTTGTCCAAAACGATTCTTTTGGCAGTTTTCCCCTGCTTGGATTGCTTTTGGTTGTACCCTTCCATGAAACCTGCTTCCTTTGGGTTCAATTCGTCATCCTCAAGCATTTCTTCCACTTCTTCAGAGTCATAAACCGTTTTGCCTTTGGATTCTTCCATTTTTTTGCGCCTAACCATAAAATCACTGTAATATCAACGGATTCGGGATTAATAAAACAATACCAGACAAGCCATAATTCGTTGATTGACGAACTATTTAAATTGTTTTTGGCCGACTTTTTTGTTGTGCTAAAAATTAAGCTGGCAGTTGGGCTTTTGTTTTTGTTGCTGTTTAGTGCGTGCATTAAGGGGCCTTTGATTGAGGACCGGCTTTTGTGCCTTGACTTGTCGTCTTATTCTATGGCTGAAATCCCAAAGTGCGGCTCGCAGGAAAAATGCTTTGAGCTCGTTGAAAAAGAGTTTGGCCAAAGGCAAAAGCTCTTGCCGCCGCTGATTGAGAACAATTTGACCGACCAAAAAAACCATGTCGCGCTAAGCTGGCTTTATTTTAACCGCGCCATTGATAACCTGAAATCAATCCATGACTCGTGCCTTGAATCAAGCAGTTTTACCGGAATTGACGCAAAGGCAAATGAATTGAACCACAACCTTGTGCGTGCTTTTGGGGAAAGCGACCGCGCGCATGCTTTGGCGTTTGCGATTTTGCAGCTTGAAAAAACACACTTGGAGAGCCAGGGCATTGATTTAATCAAGGAAGAAAAGCTGTTTGATGAATTCATTGCAATAAATAATAACCTGAACGAGCTTGCGCAAGGCCGTGCCTTTGGCAAAACTTCTTTTGCCTCAAATTATTTCCTGAATGCAAGCCACTTTGAGGAGCTTTCCGTTCAATCCGGGTTCAAGAAAAATGTGATCAAGGAAACAACTTTTTTTGACTTGATTAACGGAGTTGACGAAAAGATTTTGCCGCACGTGCCAAAAAAACCGTTTTACCTCCCCATAATTGCGCCATCGCTTGGCGGCCTTATTGATTACGCTGCAAATGCGTTTTCACTCAACCAGTCGGTTGAGTCAATGAAGAATTTTCCTGCATTTGACACCCTTGCCGTGTTCAACCGCTTTGTTGGAACAAACAGTTCCAGCATAAAGGAATTTTTTGAGCGAAACAATTCAATTGAACAGAATCTGGAGGATATCCATTCGCGAAATGCGGGCCTGAGGGAAGGCATCCAAAAAGAGCTTGATTTGGCCGCACAAAAAATTTCGCAGATAGACGGAGGGGCATATTCCGGTTTTGACGAAAATTTTTTGCAGGGGCTGGCACAGGCCCTTGGGGAAAATGCAGAAATCGGCTCAAGCGGTTTTGAAACCACGCAGCTTGACAGCGCAAAAACAGGGTTTTCTTTGAGGCTTTTTTCATTGACGCAGGAGTTCAATTCGCTGCTTTCAGAGGAATTTTTGTCGGAGATTTCTTTGGGAAAAGACGTGTCCGATTTAAAGAGCCTTCTTTCGCGCTCTAAAAGCCTGAACGAGAACATTGATTTCCTCACTGACGGCGCGTTTGAAGGCATAGTTGATTCCTGTGCAAAGCGCGTTTCCGTGATTGGCGAAAAAGTTTCCAAAACCGATTATTCGCAGTTTAATGAAAGCGTCTGGGCAATGGCTGGCGGAATAAAGTCAAAGGCAGGGGAGTTCGATAAAGCAGCCGGGCCAAAAGAACAGCTGTTGCTGTGCAGGCCGATTGTTGAAAAATTCCTTGAACTAAACAAGGCAATTGAAAACTTTGACGAGTTTGAATTGTCAAGGCAGGCAGGTTTTGAAGCGTGCTTTTTGGGGATGGAGACAGTTTTTGGCGCAAAGACGGATTATTTCTTGGACCTGTTCCCGCTTTTTTCAAAGCTTTTTGCGCTAAAAGGCGGCGGGAATGGGCCAGCCCTGCTTGGCGCCTGCCAGAACCTGCAGCAAAAAGTCTCGCTGTCATTTGGCGGGCTTGATGAAGCAAAGGAGATAACGCAAAACCATCTGGCGGCAAAAAAAATTTTCGGGCAATTGTCAATGCTGAAAAACACATTCCCAGGCATTGTCTCTTCGAATGCCTTTTTTAATTTAAAGCAAAAAATCGAAACGCAGCAAAGTTTCTTTGATGGCGGCACGCTGTCTGCCGCAAAATCAATTTCAAACCTTTCACAGCTCCGTGAAAATTCGGCAAAGCTTCTTGATGAAACAGGCACGGTTTTTTCAAAAAGCTTTGCGCAATACCTTGAAAGCAGTGCGCAGATAAGTTCCCCTGCAGATGATTTGGTGAAGGCGGACAGTTTTTCCGATAGCGCGGTGAAAATAGCGGTTGCAAACGGCCTTTCTGATTTTGACGGAAAAGTTTTGCTAAACATACCGCTTGCGCAGTTTGACAATGTTGTGCTTTCGTCGGCAAGCCAAAATGTTTCAAAGGCTTCTTTTGAAAATGGGTTTTTAACCGTCGAGCTTTCAGGGGTGCCAGCCGGCCTGACCGGGATGGTTTTGTCTTCAAAAACTGTGCTCGCAAAGACAACCCAGTCAACGCAAACGGTTTTTTTGACACAGGCAACCGCTTTGATGGAAAGCAAAATAACGGTTTTGGCGAAAGCGGCAATTGCAAATCTTGAGGTTTCTGCCCCGCTGCCAGAGCATGAAAAAATCAGGCCGGGCTCGGTGAATGTTTTGTTCCGCCAGCAAAGCCTGCCTTTTTCGCTTGAAAGCAAAAAAATTTTGTTTAAGGCACAAAATGTTTCAAACAATGACCAAATCAGCGTTTTCTTTGAAATAGACCGGCCGCTGTCAATTGATTTTGAACCGCTTGAAACGACACGGCTTGACCAGAACTTGGTTGAATACGTGTTTGCGGTAAATGTTTCAAACCTGACAGGCATCGGGTTTAAGAAAGCAAAAATTGGGCTGCCGTTCCCTGCGAGTGAAAAGAATTTTTCAAAAATAATGGTTTTTGATGAAACCGGGCGCGAGGCTTCATTTGAAAACACGATTGGCGGCAGGTTATCGGTTTTGGTTCCGGAAATTTTTCCAAAGCAAAAACTGCGGTTTTTGGCAAAGCTTGTGGCGCAAAATTATTCAGATTACTGGCAGTCGGCAATTACACAGCTTGAGGCGCAGGCAATGCGGCTTTCTTTGGGCGAAAGCGCCTCTGACCGGCAAATGGGGGCTGCGTTTTTGCAGGAGCTTTCAAAAATAAAGGAAACCGCGGATTTTGAAAACAGCAAAAAAATAACTGGATTATTGGAATTGTCTGAACGCATCAATGCGGCAGCCACACAAAGCAAAAGCAGTGAAGCGGGCAGGGCAAAGTTTTTTGAACTGCAAAACCAAATCGAAGAAGAAATAGCGGCGGCAAAACAGAAAGCGGCAGAACTTGCAGGGCTTGGGTTTGAACCCCAGGCAAAAGAAATTGAAGGCTCGATTCAACGGGTTGTTTTGCTTAACGGCCAGGCAAGTGCAATGCTTGCAGGTGACGCCGGCTCCGCTTCCCTTGCCCTTTTAAACGCAAAAAATGCGCTGTCAAATCTTGCGCCAAAAAATTTCATTGAAAGCCAAAAAAAGCAAAAAGACGCGCTCATGCAAAAAGCGCAGGCGCTGTTTGAATTAAAAATTGACGGCGCGCTCAAAAAAGAAATCACTGCAATCGAAAAGGAAGCAGAAGAATCGCTTGGCTCGCCTGATTTTTTGCTGGCGGCAAAAAATGTTTTGCTCCTTGAAAGCAAGGTGAATGCGCTTGAAAGCGCCGCAAGGAAGAATTCGGCAGGGGTTTTTGCACAAAAAACCGCGCAAGCCAAAGAGTTTTTGGGCCTTGTCGAAAATTTTCCAAAAAAGATTGATTCGCTGAAAAAACTCCTTGACTCAAAGGATGCGCTTGACGAACTAGAGTACCTTTTTCCGACAACAAAAGGCCGCCTTGACAGGATGACACTGAAGTTTGATTCTTTGGCGGATTCTTCCCTTATCGAAAAGCTTGGCTCGATTGATTTAAGCAGCGCAAACGGATTTGCCGGCTCTGTTGGCGCAATGAATGAAATTGGAAAGGATTTTGACAAAAGCCTTGCAGAACTCAAACAAATTGACGCCGAAATTTCAGGAGACCTTGCAAAAATCGAAAAGGACGCAAAGACTGTGCTGGCATTTGCAAAACTCAAGGCAAAAAATGTGGTTGTGCCACAACAGGCACAAGAAGAATTGTTTTTGGCGGAGCAAAAAATTGAAAGCGGCGACTTTGTGGACTCAATGGACCACTCAAAAAAAGCCGTCAGCTTTATGGGAAGCGCTGCGCTTCCGGAAATAAACATCCCTGTGGCGGTTTACCCGCTTGTGCTAATAGCCCTCGCAGCCCTTTATTTCAAGCACAAAAAAACAAATACGCCTGCTCCGCA
>CAYIER010000010.1:2954-13220 GCA_964362395.1 uncultured archaeon | reverse complement strand
AAATTTCACACGTCAAAGTACAAGTGGTATTCCCACGGGTGCGGCCGCGAGCCAACCTGGGGTATGTCGACTGTTTGCTTGTGCTCTATCCATGTTTCTATGAGGTCTTTTGTGAATACGCCGCCTTCAAGCAAAAAGGCGTGGTCTTTTTTGAGTGATGCAAGGGCTTCTTCGAGGCTTGCGGGAAGCTTTTTTATTTTTTCCATTTCTTCTTTTGGCAATTGGTAAATGTTTTTGTCAATTGGCTCCGGCGGCTCTGTTTTGTGCTTTATCCCGTCAATGCCGGCCATTAACAGCGCGCTGAATGCAAGGTATGGGTTTGCGCTTGGGTCAGGGCAGCGGTACTCCACGCGTTTTGCCTTTTGGTTTTCAGAGTATGACGGGATCCTTATTGCCGCGCTCCTGTTCCTTTTGCTGTACACGAGGTTGATTGGCGCCTCGAACCCTGGCACCAGGCGCTTGAAGGAATTTGTTGTCGGATTGCAGATTGCGGTCAGTGCGGGCGCGTGCCTTAACAGCCCGCCGATGTAGTGTATTGCGGTGTCGCTTAAGCCGGCGTAATTGTTTCCTGCAAAAAGGTTTGTGCCCCCTTTCCAGATGCTTTGGTGAACGTGCATTCCTGAACCGTTGTCGTTAAACAGCGGCTTTGGCATGAATGTCGCTGTTTTTTCGTGGCGCACCGCGACGTTTTTGATTATGTACTTGTAAAGCATGAGCTTGTCTGCCATGCTGGCCAGCGTGTCAAAGCGCAAATCTATTTCGCACTGGCCGCCGGTTGCAACCTCGTGATGGTGCGCTTCAACTGTTATGCCGCTCGAAATCAGTATTGAAACAATTTCGTTGCGTATTTCCTGTAGTGAGTCAACCGGCGAAACAGGAAAGTAGCCTTCCTTGTGGCGCGGCTTGTGGCCGAGGTTTTTTGAATTGTTTTGCCCTGTGTTCCATGCCCCCTCCGCGGAGTCAATGTGGTAATATCCGGAGTATTCGTTTTGCCCGTAACGGATGTTGTCGAAAATGAAGAATTCCGCTTCGGGGCCAAAAAATGCCTTTTCGCCGATTTTTGTAGACTCCAAAAAAGCTTCGGCTTTTCTTGCAATATTTCTGGGGTCGCGTGAATAAAATTTTTGGGTTAAAGGATCCACCACGTCACCTGTCAGGCTGAGCGTTGCGGAAGAAAACGGGTCCTTTATTGCCGTGCGAAGGTCCGGGACAAGGAGCAAGTCGCTTTCGTGTATTTCCTGAAAGCCCCGGATGCTTGAGCCGTCAAAGCCAAGGCCTTCTTTTGCGGCGGATTCGCTTAATTGCGAAATCGGCACAGTGAAATGGTGCCATGCCCCCGGCAGGTCGGTGAACTTCAAGTCCACAAGGCCCAACTCGTTTTTTTTTGCAAAAGCCAGTACTTCCGCCAGATTCAACAAACCCACCCCTAAAAAAGCGATAAACGCAAATAAAATACAAACAATAAGGCATTTTATATACTTTTAGCTGTTTTATTTAAACAATTGTTTAAAAAAATTGAGTAAAATTTTTAATTTGTTTTAAACAATTTGTCGCATCAGGGTTTTTTGAACAATTGGGTGGCAAAATGGGGTTTGACAAAAAAGACCAGGCAATTCTTTCCGTTTTGGCGGAAAATTCAAGGCTCTCGCTTCGCAAAATCGCAAAAAAATGCGGCTTGGGCGCTGCAACTGTCATGCACCGCCTGCGCGAACTTGAAAAAAACAAAATCGTCAAGAAGTATTCTGTAGAGCTTGATTATGATGCGCTTGGGTTTGAACTGCAGGCAATAGTCGAAGTCAACGTGATTAAGGGAAAGCTTTTCGAGGTCGAGAAAAAAATTGCCACGCACCCAAATGTTTCCGCGGTTTACGACGTCACGGGGGAGTCTGACGTAATAATCATTGCAAGGTTCAAGGCAACCAAAGCGCTTGACAAATTTTTGAAGGCAATACAGTCGTATGACTTTGTCACAAAAACAAAAACAGTGATTGTGTTAAACGTGATAAAAGAAGGTCATTTGAAGTTTTGATTTTTCCAAAAAATTTCGCGTGCTCCACGCGGCCTGATGCGCTTACGTTGTATACGCCACCACTTTGTTCCACACGATTTCCTGTGGAACGCTTTGCCTGTTGCTTGAGCGCGCCCTGAACTCGTAAGTTGTGCCTGCTGCAAGCCCATTGACCGTGGCGCTGTGGCTTGTTGCAAGCGTGCTGTCTGTTATTTGCGGATTTGCGGGAAAAACGCCGTTGCCTGTGTAAGCGATTTCGCTTGTTGCTGGCTCGCTTGTCTGCCAATTGATTGTGACCGAGTTTGCGGCATTTGAAGCTATTGAGAAGTTTAATGGTTCGCGGTACCAGCTGGCCTGTGTGTTTAGCGGCCAGTCGGGGGATGTGTTGAAGGTGCCTGAAAGGTATTGTGCTTTTTTTGCCTCAAAGGCCGGCTTGAAGTGGGTCAGCCATGGCTGGTAGCGGTACCTGCCTGTGGCGTCCCCTGAAAAAACCCCGCGCTCTGCCCCAAACAGGTTTTGCCCCATTGCACGCATTTTGTCGAAATCTGTCAACGCCAGCTTGGCGCTGCTTAATATTTTGTGTGAGCCAAACGCCTGTGACAGGCCATAGCCGGAAGAAAAATAGCGCAAATATGGGTCGTTTGGGCCGTCAATTTCCGCAATTTCCCCTGTTTCACCGGCAAGAGTGTAATTGGCATACGCGTCAACGAAAACTGCGCGAAGGCCGCTTAATTGCGGTGAACCAATGTGCGGCCCCCAAACGTCAACCGAGTCATGGTGATAGATTATTCCACTGTCACCAATATCTGCCCGGACCTGTTTAATGAAACCATAGTCTCCCAAAAAATCCCCTGCTTCTGCATTGTCAAAATACCATCCGTCAAACCCAAAATCCCGCTGGAATTCCCGCATCCATTGCAGTGTGGTGTCAAGCGGCTGCGTCTGGCCTGCCTTTGGGTGGCCAAATGGGTATTTCCACCAATTATTGTATGGGCCCAAAAGATTGACAGGGTAAGGTGTTGACAGGTAAGAAACAATTTTGAATCCGTTTGCGTGCGCTGCATTAACCAGGTTTTTTATCAATTGTTCGTCTGCAAACTTGTAACCCATTAAGCCGGAAGCCAAAAGGGCTGGCTGTGGGCCCGAACCATAAAGGTCCCCAAACACTGCAATCACGCCAAAGCCGTCGTTTGCGTATGTTTGGATGTTGTTTGTGACTTCCAGCACATCAGCGTCAACGTGCACAAACTGCACAAACGGCCTTTTGCCTGCACCGTAAAGTGATTCGAAATCAAATTGTTTTGGCGGAAAAACCATTGAAGCGATTTTGTCGCCTGCTGTCAGCGAAAAATTTGTTGAATCAGCCAAAGTTGCCGTGGTTGGCGCGCCCGAAACTTTTGCGTGCAGTGAGCCGCCAAAGCCGTCTGTCCACATCCTGTCCGCGCCAAACCCTTTGTTCCACGGGGCGCCAAAAACAAGGTTTTGGTGGGTGTAACTGAAGGGAGAGTTTGCTGAAACAAAAAGCAATGAATCCGGCAAGAATTCAAACTCTGCTTTTGCTGAATGGATTTTCACGGATTTTGAATCCGCAAAAACAACATTCAGCGGCCCCATGCCGCTGCCAAATGAAAGCAGTGCAACTTTTTTTGGGCTCACTGAATTTGTGGCAGGGTCAATCCTTCGCCACATTTCCATTTCAGCATCGCCCAAAACATATGCGGCGCCTGTTGTCGTTACAGTGATTTTTTCACCCGCTTTTGAAACGCCCAAGATTTCCATTCCAAAAAAACCGTTCCCTGTTCCGGCCTCGCTTACATCCTCGCCATTTTGGCAACCAGAATCAGCCAAGTCAGCCAGGGAATCGCCGTCATTGTCAATGCCGTCAGCGCATTGTGAAAAAAAACATTGCAGGCCCTCGTCAATTTCCCCGCTGCAGTTGTTGTCCTGCCTGTCGCAAATTTCAACGACATTGGGGTGAATGGCCGGGTTTGTGTCCGCACAGTCCGGCTGGGTGCCGCAGCTGCCTGCCAAAAAATATGTGTCGTTGTCTGCATCAGTGCAGGCGGCTTCCTTGTCCATTGAAAATGAAACCACAAGCGGGACAGTGTCCGGAAAAATTGTTATATCCATTGATGTGTTGGCGTACCCTGTTTTTGCCAGGCTAAAAGTGTACTGTTGGCTTGTATTCAAGTCGCTTGGCCAAGTTTTTCCGTCAGCACCAGTCAACAGGCGCAAAACAGCCATTTGCGCGTTTTTGATTTCCACGCTGGCGCCAAAAACCGGCAAAGACGTGGCAGCATCCCTTGCAAATGCTATCACTTGCCTTGTTTGCGGCTGCATTGCATCCAGCGGCACAATTGTGACACTATAGTTGAATGCCCCCTGACCAACCGGGATAGTGACATTTGACTCGGAAAAATTATAACCGCTTTTTGCCAGCGCCAAAACATAAGGCTGGTTTGTGTTCAATGTGAAAGGCGCCATGCCGCCGGAATCGGTTGGCAATTCTGCAACGGGCAGGTTGCCTTTTTTTATTTGGACGCTTACGCCAAAAACAGGCAAATTTGTGGACTGGTCTTTTACCGTGATTATTATCTGCCTGTCTGCCTGCAGAACCGCAATCGGCTCCACATAATATGACAAGGCAAAAGTACCCGCACCTGCAGGGATGATGAACGGGTTTGAAGCAAAATCATTGTAACCGGTTTTTTTTATTGCCACAAAGTATTCTTTCCCTTGTTTGAGGCCCAATTCCGGAGTTATGCCGCGTGTGTTTGTTTGGGTGCTTGCAATGGCCGGATTGCCATCCCCAATGAATTTGACTTCTGCATTTGAAACCGCCGTGCTTGCAGCACTGTCGACAACCCGCACTGTAACCAGGCGTGTTTTGTCTGTCGGCACGGCAGGCAGGCAGATTCCGTTGCCGCAATACTCGCTGGTTTTGCAGTCAGCAAAATAATAAATTATTCCCCCGGACTGATTGCATGCCGCTTCTTTTGTTTTGGTCATGGTCAAATCGCATGAATCAGGCTCGACTTTCACTCCGCTGATGCCGGCATAGCCCCTGACGTATGGGTCGTTTGCCAAATCAGAATCAGTGCACAAAATCCCTTGCATTGGCAATTCACTGGCAGGGGGCTTTTTGGAAATTGCGCACACCCCTGCTTTGCATGACTCGTTTTTTGGGCACTCAACCAATTTGTAGCTGACTGCTTGTTCCCCGCACAGGTATTCCATGGTTTTGGCCCCTGTTTTTGCGCATGAATCAAACTGCCGGGCAAACCCCTGCTTGTCAACAAACCCAAGAACGTGCGGGTCGTTTGCCAAATCAGAATCAATGCATGACTGCATCAACTGGCCGGAATTATAAATGGCCACAAATGCGGCGGCAGCCAAAAAGGCAGCCCCGACAACCAAAAACACGAATTTCAAAAAAGCAAAAGGAACCTGCATTTGATTAACTAATGCGGCAGTTTGGTATATAATGTTTATGAAAGCCAGTTTTTGCCGCAAAAACTTTGCCAAGAGCAATTGCCAAATTTGAGTATTTTGTCAGCCAATTTTTCGCCAACCACGAGAGAAAAAATTAAATAGAGAAAGAATGGTTATAGAATTAACAGGAAGGAATTTTTTAGTGCGAATCCATGAAAAAATTGCAATAAGCGTATTGCCACTGCTTTTGTTAGTCGTGGGCTTTGCATTATTTGCATCCGCCCAAAGCGTTTGCTCAAACAATATTATTGAAAGCGGCGAACAATGCGACGACGGAAACTTAATCAACGGAGACGGATGCAGTTCGGCGTGCCAGTTTGAAGCCATGCAGTGCGTGAATGTGTGGGAGAAAAATTTTGCATCAAGCAATTTTGACGCAGGGCAATCTGTTGTACAATCTGTTGATGCTGGTGGAAATCCGGTTGGATTTGCAGTTGTTGGGAGAACCCCAATTGGGCTTTTTTTCCATAGAACAGACCTTTTGGGAAACAAACTTTCTGAAATAACCCTCAATGATGGAACTGCCTATTCCATTGCCCAAACAACTGATTTAGGTTATATTGTTGTTGGCACATATATAACCGAGCAGCCTGAGCAATTGTTTTTGATTAAATTTGATTCAACGGGCAACACTTGTGGCACAAATTTTGCTAATTGTTCTCTCGGCTCTTCGCAATTCATAAAACTTATTGATTTGGGGGGGATAGAACAGCCATATGCGGTTCTGCAATCTACCACAGGTGAATACATTGTGGCAGGCGAAATAACTGTTAGTGGCAAAAAAGACGCATTCTTTGCCAGATTTGACAACTTAGGGACTCTGATTGGTTCAATTGAAAAGTTCGGGTTGCCAGCAGGTGATGAAAATGCAACTGGCATTGTTGAAACATCCGATGGATTTGCCTTGTCCGGCTACACACAAGGGTCCTATGACGCAGGTTTGGAAGCGTGGCTCATTAAAACCGATCCATATGGCAAAACCTGCCCTATCGGAGCTGACGGCACTTGCGTTGACAGCAGTTTTCCGCAAAAAATGTTCGTTAAAAAATTCGGCAAACCGGGATTAAATTTCAATGAATCTGCTTTCTCAGTAAAACAATCTTTGGACCAAGGCTATATTTTGAGCGGCAATACAAACTCTTTTGGCGCAGGCAATTCGGATTTTTTTGTGGTAAAAACAGACTCATTCGGAAACACTTGCGATTACCTTGCAGGCAACGGTAAATGCAATGTTGGAACTTCTAGTTTGCAATTTGCAAACATTTTCGGCGGTTCTTATAAGGATAGTGCCCTGTTTGTCGAAAAAACCAGTGACGGGGGATATATTCTTTCAGGAGAACAATTTGAAATTTCTGGCGCACAGCATTTGTGGCTGGTAAAAATTGATTCAATGGGGCAAGAAATTTGGAATAAACCTATTGCTCAAAGCAGCTCTGGCCTAGAAATAAAGCAAGCATATGATGGCGGCTATATTATTGCTGCACGAGGGTTTTTTAGTTCAGACAAATATTTATTGATAAAAACAGATTCACTAGGGAATTCCCAATCCATTTGTTGCGGGGATGCAAAAAAAATCTACCCCGAAGAATGCGATGACGGCGGGCAAGTGAATGGCGACGGGTGTTCTGCTGCGTGTTTGGTTGAGAGGTGCGGGAATGGCCGCATAGATTCGAGTGCCAATGAAACTTGTGATGATGGTAATATTATTTCTGGTGATGGTTGTAGTGGCGTGTGCCAGACAGAATCGGCGACGGGTGTTTGTGGTGATGTGTGGGAGGCAAAGTTTGGGGACACTGACAGCGAGGTTGGTTTTTCTGTGGAGCAGGTGTTTTCGCAGGAGTCTGGCGGCGTGCCGGTTGGTTATATTGTTGCGGGAACAAATAGACGTGCTGTAAGTGGTGATGACATGTGGTTGATTAAGACTGATTCAGGGGGCGTTTCGTGTGGTTCTGGTGATGCTGTTTGTGCTGATAATGTTGGTGGGGTTGACAGGTTTGTGAGTGTGTTTGGTGGGAACGCGGCAGATGAGGGGCGGGTTGCTGTGCCGTATTATAGCACTGCGGGTTCAAAGCTTTTGTTGGGGCATGGTTTTTTGGGGAATTACTTTACTGGGACAAATTTTGATTTAAGGCTGATAATGGTGGACACTGTTGGTTTGCAGTTGTATTACAAGGACTTGGGTGGTTCGAAAGAAGAGAAGGGGTTTGGGTTGAGGCAGAGTGGGGCTAATTTGTTGGCGATTGGTTCAACGAACACTTTTAACTCTTCGAACAATAACCGTGACATGTGGTATGTGAAGGCTTTTGCGTCAGGGGGCAAGTTTACTGTCTGCGATGACGCTACTTCTGGCCCGTATTATCCGGCTTCGCCGAGTTATGATTGTTATAAGAATGGCACTTGGGCTAAAAGGCTTGACGGCGTTAGTGGCAATGATGTTGGTTATTCTTTTGGTTCCACTTCTTTTTCAAGCGTGGTTGGCTCCGGCAATAATTCTTCTGGCACCAACACCGATGTTTTTGCTGTTTTAACTGATTCACAGGGAGGCAAGGACAGCCAAAAACAGGTCGGGGGCACTGGTTTTGATGCGCCTTGGTCTTCTTTGAGGTCAAGTGATGGTGGCATGGTGTTTGTTGGCGAGACCACTAGTTTTGGCGCACAGGGAACTGATGCGTGGTTGTTCAAGTTTGATTCTTTGGGAAACTTTTGCCCTTACTCTGGCAACGGGAACTGCACTGGTGCAGGCCAGTTTGCACAGAGATTTGGGGGCGCGGGAAACGATTATGGTTATTCTGTTGTGCAGGCAAGTGATGGGGGATACATTTTTGTTGGAAAAACGGGTTCTTTTGGTGCAGACGAAAACGTGTTTGTTGTGAAGACCGATGCCAGCGGGCAGAGTTGTTCTGATGGAAGCGCTTTGTGCACTAATGGTTCTTTGCAGTTTGTGCGCGTGTATGGCGGAGCGTACCCGGATGCCGGTTATTCTATCAAGGAAACAAAGGATGCGGCTGGTGCTTCAACTGGTTATGTGATAACCGGCTCTTATGGAAATATAACTGATTCTGATTTGTGGCTGTTAAAGCTTGACAGGTACGGGAACGGGCCGGGCACCTGCGGGTTTTGCGGAAACAGTGTTTTGGAGACCGGGCGCGGAGAAGAATGCGATGACGGCCTTGCTGGCGGCAACGCTGACTTGTGCACTGACGGCACTGCCACAGGGCACCCGGACGGGGTGCTCACCACTGCATGCAGGATGACTTTTTGTGGCGACAAAATAGTGCAGGCACTCAATGGACGCGGCATTGTTGAAGAATGCGATGACGGAATGCACTGTGCAAGCGGGACCGCGTGCACTTTGGATGCACAATGTGCGGGGAGCGGGGACCAAAAATGCATTGCAAGAAGCGGTGGCGGTTGTGATGGTGTTTGCAAAGCGCAGCTGTCACAGTTAAAGATTGGCAAAATAGTTTTGGAGCCAAAAGTTTTGGCTGTTGGAACTGATGCAGGCCAATTTTTGGCGGAAATTGATTCAACAGAGGTTGGAACGGCAAAATTTTTGATTACTGTTTTTGATGCTGGGCCTGGAAAAGAGGTTTTGGCAAATTCGCTGGAAGGGCATTCTTTGTTTTTGGGCTATCAGGCGGTTGATTTGAATCCGCTGATTGATTTCTCTTTGCTGCAAGAAGGGTCCTATAAAGTGGAAGTGACGGTGAAGCACGAAACCAATCCAAATTTTTCTGATTCAAAACAAGAATTTTTCACTGTTTCAATTGAAAGAAGCGCAAACGCCAGTGCTGTTCCAGAGATTGATTTGCTGCTGCTGCCACTGGTTTTACTGGCGGCATTGGGGTTGATGAAATGGAAAAACTAAATGACAGCACGGCAAAAAAAATTTTGGCAATTTTTTTCCTCCTGTTATTTTTCGCGACCCCTGCAAGCGCGCAAAGTGTGTGCTCCAATTTAATAATTGAATCCAGCGAACAATGCGACGACGGAAACTTAATCAACGAAGACGGATGCAGTTCAGCATGCCAATTGGAGGCAGGATTTTGCATAAACGGGTGGGAGAAAATTTTTAGCGGAACTGGAGATGTTTGGAGCAGGTCTGTTGTTTCTGTTTCTGACGGTTTTGTAATTGCCGGAAAAAGTGGTGCCGGCAATGATGATGGCTGGCTGGTTAAGACTGACTTATCTGGCAACAAATTGTGGGAGAAAAGTTTTAGCGAAGCGAATAATGGCTATTTTGAAAGTGTTGTTTCTGTTTCTGACGGTTTTGTAATGGCTGGTGAAATTGGTTATTATGCTTGGCTGTTGAAGACTGATGTTAGTGGCAATAAGTTGTGGGAAACGCCTCTTGGTTCAACTGGCAGTGAGAAATTTACTGATGCCATTTCTGTTCCCGATGGTTTTGTACTGGCCGGCATTTCCGATGGTGATGGCTGGCTGGTTAAGACTGACTTATCTGGCAACAAAGTGTGGGAGAAAAGTTTTAGCGGAACTGGAGATGTTTGGAGCAGGTCTGTTGTTTCTGTTTCTGACGGATTTGTAATGGCTGGCTATGCTTTTGTTGGTGCTGGCAATGATGATGGCTGGCTGGTTAAGACTGATTTATCTGGCAACAAAGTGTGGGAAAAATATTTCGGCGGAGTGAAACATGATCATTTTAATAGTGTTGTTTCTGTTTCTGACGGATTTGTAATGGCTGGCTATGCTGTTGTTGGTGCTGGCAATGATGATGGCTGGCTGGTTAAGACTGATTTATCTGGCAA
>CAYIER010000010.1:0-2854 GCA_964362395.1 uncultured archaeon | reverse complement strand
CAAATTGTGGGAAAAATATTTCGGCGGAATGACTTATGAGACTTTTAATTCTGTGGATTCTGTTTCTGACGGATTTGTAATGGCTGGTAGTACCGGTGCTGATGGCTGGCTGGTTAAGACTGATTTATCTGGCAACAAATTGTGGGAGAAAAGTTTCAAGGTAAATGGTAATTATGGATATGGGGGCTTTTTTGATGCCACTCCTGTTTCTGATGGCTTTGTTCTGACTGGGAGAAGTGTTTTTGGCACTGGTGTTGCTGATGGCTGGCTGGTTAAGACTGATTTATCTGGAAATATTGTGGCTCCATGCTGCGGCAACGGGCAAATTGATGGCAGTGAAGAGTGCGATGATGGAAATCCAAACAATGCTGGTTTGTGTTCTGCCCAGTGCAGGAAGACTTATTGCGGAGATGGTTTTGTTCAGTCGCCTAATGGGCGGGATGGCGTTAGTGAACAGTGCGACGACGGCAATATTGTTGGCGGGGACTATGACCCTGTTTTGGGTTATGCTTGTGGTTCCACTTGCCGGATTGAAACGGGTGTTTTTGCTTGCGTTGACACTTGGGCAAAGACTTTTTTTGGGGATGGCGGTGGCACGGATGTTGGCTTGGCGGTTAGGCAAACTTTTGACAGCCCAAACGCTGTGACCCAGAATTCGACTGGTTTCATTGCTGTTGGAACATCGTATAATTCTTTGACTGCAACCGACATGTTTGTAGTAAAAACTGACAATAGTGGTGACTCGTGCAGTTCTGGTTCTGACTGCTCTTTGAGCCCTTTACAGTTTGTTTCATCTTTTGGCGGCGAGTTTTTCCAGGAAGCCCGTTCAGTGGACCAGAACTTTAATTCTCTTGGCAACCCAACCGGGTATACTGTTCTTGGGACAAGATACACTGGAGCTTCAAACCCGGATGTTAACTTGTTTAGCATTCCACCTACCGGGAACACAATCACTTGGAGCGCTAGGCACGGGGACTTTTCAACCCGCTCAGAGAAAGCGTATTCCTTAAAGCCAATCGGGGAGCCTGGGAATGTGACTGGTTACATTATTGGCGCTGATACTTTTGCTTTTGGGGTTGGGCCGTTTGGGGGGAATTATTTTAAAGATGCTTGGCTACTAAAGACAAATTCTGTTGGCGGAATTGGATGCACTTATTCTTCTGTTGACGGGAACTGTTATCATGCCGCTTCGTCGACTTTTGCAAAAACTTTTGGGAGCGGCAACACTGATTCTTTGGGCGGTGATTTTTCTGTTGATGTGACAAGCGATGGGGCAGTAATGGTTGGGAACTTTGCTGTGTCTGGAACTGACTCTGATTTATGGGTGGTGAAAACCGATTCTTTGGGTGCTTCGTGCAAGCTCGGGGTTGAAGACTGCAACCCTTCAACCACCCAGTTTGCCAACTTGTTGTCTGATGGAACTTCAAATATTGCTTTTGGCCACTCTGTGTGGAAAACTCCTGACGGTGGCTATATTGTCGGCGCTTCCACGCAGGGCCTTGGCGCTGTTGGCAAGGACTTGTGGCTCGTAAAATTGGATGAGTTTGGCACTAATTGTGATTATAGTGGAGACGGCGACTGTGAAGGGGCGATTGCGTCAAAACAGTTTTCAAGAAGATTTGGCGGTACCGGCAATGAAGGGGTTAGCGGTGCGCTGATAAAAACCGGGGATGGCGGCTACCTTTTTGCGGCTGAAACAACTTCTTTTGGGGCAGGTGATGCAAACATTTGGGTGTTTAAAACAGATGAACTTGGCAAAACCTGCACTTTTGATGCGGCGGGAAATTGTTTGGATAAAAGTGACCCGAATAAAATAAGGTTTGTGAAAAACTTGGGCACAGCCGGTGCAGAATCGGTTTATTCTGCCTATGAAATAAAAAAACTGAATAATGAAGGCTATGTGCTCACTGGCTACACTACGAATTCTTCTGGAAACATTGACTTGCTTTTGATGAAGATTGACGAGTACGGGAATGGCCCGGCTGGTTATGGTTCGTGCGGTGTTTGCGGCAACGGCATTGCCGAGCTTGCAGCAGGGGAAGAATGTGATGATGGGAACTCTGACCCAAATGATTTGTGCAATGCTTGCAAGCTCACTTTTTGCGGGGACCAGGCAACCCAGTTGCCTGATGGGAAGGGGATTTTTGAGGCCTGCGATGATGGAATGCATTGCTCGAACGGAGCGCAGTGCAGTGTGAGTTCGGATTGCGGAGCCGGCACTGACGGGGTTTGCAAGCCGCGCAGTGGCGGGGGGTGTGATGGGTGGTGCATTGAACAATTGCTTGGGTTGAAAATAACAAGCGTGGTTTTTTCTCCGGACAAAATCAAGGCCGATGAAAACCCTTCACAGTTCCAGGTTGTCGTGGATTCCGTTGAATTTGGGCCCGCAACTATTGATGTTTCAGTGAATGATGCTGTCACTGGCAAGACAATGCAGTCCTTTGCGCCGCTTGCCACGTACAATTTGGTTGCAGGCAGCCAGGCCATTGACCTTGGCTCTTTGGTTGATTTTTCGCAAATGGGCTTAAAAGAAGGCGGTTCCTATAAAGCGGTGGTGAAAATTGTGCTTGTTTCAAACACTTCGCTAAACGATTTTGGGTCCGCATTTTTCACTGTATCAAGCCAGCAATCTGGCACAACCGCAGTTGCAGTCCCAGACTTCAACCTTTTGCTTTTGCCGGTTTTGCTTGCAGGAGCATTGGGGGTTTTGGCTGGTTCCAAAAGAACTGCTTGAATCACCCATTTCCAGGTTTTTTTGGCTCTTTTTCCCTGAAATTGCTTTTTTCCAGAACAGTTACGAGGTAAAAGTAAGTTTATAAATAGTATTACTAAATGTAATGTTTAGTTATAATTT
>CAYIER010000009.1:0-20643 GCA_964362395.1 uncultured archaeon | reverse complement strand
GCGAGAATTTGTTGTTTGTAATTACAAGTATTTCATCCACATCTGGAACCTGTTCGAGTTTTTCAACAATGTGGTCAAGGATTGTTTTCCCACCCACTTCAAGCAATGCCTTTGGCTTGTTTTTTGTAAGCGGGTAAAGGCGTGTAGCATACCCCGCTGCCAATATAAGCCCTTTAATAATTATCACCCAATTTAGGCCTATTTTTTTTCCTATACTGCCGTTGGTATTCACGGAACCATTTCCGATATTTTTCTGTTTTTCTGTAAGAGGCTTGATTCTTTTTAATTCTTGAAATAACTTCCGGCCTCTTTAAATATGCTTGAAGATATTTTTTCTTTTTTAGCTTGTATGCAGGGGTTTTTCTTTTTTTTAATATTTTAGATTTATTTTTTTTATAGTATCTTTTGGCCCAAGCCCTATTTTTTATTTTTACATATTCTCTTTTATTGTAAAATTTGCCTCTTAATCTCTTTTTTTGCTTAAATTCCTTGATTTTTTCTGCATTTTTATTATCAAGATGCCCTAGTTTATAATGCATTGAATCAGGCATCGATGCAATTATCGGTCTGACCAACTGCAGGAATTTAGTAGAACTTTTCACGCTTAATCTAAAACAAAAATATTTTTGGCGGACTTTTTTCAAATTCCCAGTTAAATATAAATTTTTATAGAACCAGCTTTTTATTTGCTGATTTTTATTTTTAGAAAATGCTTCCGTGTGAAAAGAAACAGATTTGTTTTCAAAATCATAATCCCCATCATCACAATACCAAACAGCCAATGCAGTCTTTTTGCATAGCAATAAAATTTCTTCACTTATGGTTTTTTTGCCAGAAGGATAAAATTTTTCATGAAACCAATTTATGTTTGGCGATGTTTTGCTTAACAGGCGGTAAAATATTTTGTTTTTGGCTTTATCATTAATTGTAACTATTTTGGCGTCAATGGATGGGAGATTTTGAAGCTTCCACTTCAAATAATCTAATTGCTTTACGCTGTGCGTTTCTTCAATTCTGGCATTAATAAATTCTTTAGTTGCTGACATGTCACCCAATAAACTCCCGATTAATATCTGCTTCTCAGATTCTTTCATACAATTATGTTAACTCAAAACATTTAAAAATAATCTGCACAAATAATAAATGCTTTCATAAAAACTTTTTATCTCCCGATTGAAATGTAATTGAAGCCATTTTCTTTCATTTTCTTTTGGTCAAACATGTTGCGGCCGTCAATGAAAACCGGGGTATTCATTTGCTGTTTTGCTTTTTTGAGGTCAATTTTTTTGAATTCGTCCCATTCGGTCAAAATAAGCGCCGCATCTGCGCCAAAAAGGCATTCATAAATGTTTTTGCAAAAAGCGGCATTAGGCAAAAAAGTTTTTGCATGCCCCATTGCTGCCGGGTCAAATGCCTTGATTTTTGCGCCTTCTTTTTCAAGGGCGGAAATGATTTTAATTGATGGCGCTTCGCGCAGGTCATCGGTGTTTGGCTTAAATGAAAGCCCAAGCACTGCAATTGTTTTCCCGTTTAAATTCCAGACTGTTTCCTCGATTTTTTTAAGGAAAAATTCTGTCTGGGCCTTGTTTATTTCTTCGACTTCTTTTAGGAGCCGAAAATCGTAGCCCTTCTTTTTGGCTATCTGAATGAACGCTGAAACGTCTTTTGGAAAGCACGAGCCGCCATAACCTATTCCGGCCTTTAAAAATTCTTTTCCGATGCGCCTGTCAAGGCCCATTCCAAGCGCCACTTCTTCGACGTTTGCACCAGAGAGTTCACATATCCTTGAAATGGCATTGATGAAGGAAATTTTTGTGGCCAAAAAAGAGTTTGAGGCGTGCTTTATTATTTCAGCTGTCCTGATGTCAGTGAAAACGATTGGTGCATTCAGCGGCTTGTAGAGTTCTTCAAGTTTTTCCCTTGCTTTTTCGGAATTTGCCCCCACAACTATCCTGTCAGGGTGCATGAAATCGTGTATTGCGCTTCCTTCCCGCAAAAACTCGGGGTTGCTTGCAACATCAAACAGTTCCCGTGAAACGCCGGAATTTTCAATTGTCCGTGCGACTTTTTCGCCGGTTTCAACCGGTACCGTGCTTTTTTCAACGACAACAATATAGTTGGTTATTGATTTTGCAATTTCTTTTGCAACGTTTTCGACAAAGCTCAGGTCAGCGTCCCCGTTTGGCTTTGGCGGGGTGCCGACTGCTATGAATACAATTTCAGCGCTTTTAACGGCATTTTTGATGTCTGTTGAAAAAAATAGCCGTTTTTGTGAAACGTTTTTTTTGACAAGTTCCGCAAGGCCGGGCTCGAAAATCGGCATCTCTCCGTTGTTTAGAATTTGTATTTTTTCTTTGTTGTTGTCAATGCAGGTGACGGTATTTCCGAGTTCTGCAAGGCATGTGCCGGTGGTTAAGCCCACGTATCCGGAACCAATTATTGCAATTTTCATTAATCTTCGCCTAAAAAAATACAGATAAAATAAAAAGACGTATTCAATTAATATTGACTCAAACAATGCTTTTAAACCAGATTGGTGCAGTCATGCAAAAAAAAGGGGTTTTAAAGTGTTTTTTTACCAATTTGTTTGGTTTTTTATGTTTCCAAGGCAGGCGTTCATTCTTGCGGGGGGAAAAGGTGAGAGGCTTCGGCCGCTGACCGATGATGCCCCAAAGCCGATGATTTTGGTGCAAGGAAAACCGATATTACAGTACGGCATCGAACGGCTGGTTTCTTTTGGCGTGAAAAAAATCATTCTAGGGGTTTCGTATAAGGCAGAAAAGATTAAGGAATTTTTTGGCGACGGAAAAAATTTTGGGGCAGAAATTTTTTACAGCATGGAAAATGGGTTTCTTGGGACAGGCGGGGCATTAAAACACGCAGAGGCATTGCTTAAAGGAAAATTTATTATGCTAAATGGCGACACATTGATGGATGTTGATTTTAAAAAATTGGATGAATTGCATGAGGAAAAAAAAGCGCTTGGAACAATAGCATTAGTCTCTGTAAAAGATGTTTCAAGCTACGGCGTTGCAAGGCTTGATGGCGAAAAAATTGCCGAGTTTGTTGAAAAGCCATTATCAGAAAATGCCCCGAGCAATTTTGTGAATGCAGGCGCGTATATTCTTGAAAAAAAGGCAATTGAAATATTGCCGGAAGGATTCAACCTGATTGAAAAAACGCTTTTTCCGATCCTTGCTGCAAGCGGAAAGCTTTATGGGTTTAGGCACACTGGGCAGTGGTTTCCGACAGACGACATGCAGCGACTTGCGCGCGCAGAAAAAGAATGGAGGGATTCGAAATGATGGACTTGAAAAAGTCAATCCGCGAAATTCCGGATTTCCCAAAAAAAGGGGTTTTGTTTTACGACGTTACCACGCTTTTCAAGGACGCAAAGGCATTTGGTTTTGCGGTTGATAAAATTGCGGAGCACTATAAAAATGGCGGGAAAATGTTTGACAAAATTGTAAGCATGGAGAGCCGCGGGTTTATTTTGGGCGCCGTTTTGGCATACAAATTTGGCGCCGGTTTTGTGCCGGTAAGAAAACCAGGGAAGCTTCCTGCAAAAACCCATTCAGAAAAATTTGAAAAAGAGTACGGTTTCGACTCGTTTGAGGTGCACGAGGACGGAGTGGAGAAGGGGGACCGCGTGCTGATTGTGGATGACCTTCTTGCGACGGGCGGAACGTGCGCGGCAACGGTGAAGCTGGTTGAAAGGCTTGGCGGAAAAGTAATTGGCTGCTGTTTTCTTATCGAGCTGTCTTTTCTGAACGGAAGGAAAAAGCTCGCGGAGCAGGATGTTTTTTCGCTGCTAAAATACGACAAATGAGAGGGATTTTAGTGAAAGTAAATGGCAAAGAATACCAGTCTGTGTGGCTGGAAAATGGGCGGGTAAAAATGATTGACCAGCGTGCGCTGCCGTTTGAATTCAAAATAATTGAAACAAATGACTGGATGCAGACAGCACAGGCAATCAATGGCATGACTATCCGCGGAGCTGGCTCTATTGGCGCAGCTTCCGCATTTGGAATGGTTCAGTCGATTTTTTCAGCAAATGATAAAAATTTTTTAAAAAATGCGCGCATAGCTGCGGCCGGAATAAAAAAAACACGCCCCACTGCACATGACTTGTTTTTTGCAGTGGACGCGGTGCTTGGCGAAATTGAAAAAAGCGATTCTGCAATCGAGGCAAGAGCAATGGCAAAACAAATGGCGGACAAAATTTTTTGGGGTTACGTTGAATCTGGAAAAAAAATCGCGGAGCACGGTAACGCGCTGCTTGGAAAAAATGCGCGGATACTGACGCACTGCAATGCAGGATGGCTTGCGCTGGTTGAGTGGGGTTCGGCAACAGCGCCAATTTACCTTGCGCAAAGGAAAGGCAAAAATCCTTTTGTGTTTGTAGATGAAACCCGCCCGCGGGGCCAGGGGCGCCTGACCGCTTGGGAATTGTCGCAGGAAAAGGTGAGGCACGCGCTGATTGCGGACAATGCCGCTGGCCACTTTTTGTCAAAGGGGGAAATTGACCTGGTGATAACCGGTGCAGACAGGATTGCGTCAAATGGTGACACCGCAAACAAGATCGGCACATACGAAAAGGCGGTTTTGGCAAAGGAAAACAGCGTGCCATTTTTCATTGCAGCGCCGCTCAATACTTTTGATTTGAAAACAAAAAGCGGCGCGGAAATAGAAATCGAGCATCGGAACCCCGATGAAGTATTGTTTGTGGAGGGCCAGTCGGGCAAAGGTACGCAGCGTGTGAAAATTGTTTGGGGGAAAACAAAAGCATTGAATCCAGCGTTTGACATTACGCCTTCAAAATACATTACTGGAATAATTACACCGGAAGGAATTGTGAAGCCGAACCGAAAAGGAATTGCAGGGTTGTTTTCATGAACGGCAGCGTTGCAAAATTCAGGACAATTTTTACGGCGAAAACTCCGCCGGTGCACGAAAAAAATGCTGAACTACTTGAATGGTGCAAGAAATTTGCGGAGCAAGGGCTTGCGCCAAGGTACGGAAAGGGAAGCAGCCACGGCAACCTTAGCTTTAGGGCAAAAAACGGCATGATAATCACGCGCTCGGGAAGCGATTTGTCATCCATAAATGAAACAGAACTTGTCGAGGTGACAGATTGCGATGAAAAAAAATTTTCCGTGAAGGCAAGCGGCATGTTTGAACCCAGCTCGGAAAGCTTTGAGCACTTGGCAATTTACAGGTCACGAAAGGAAATCAATGCGGTATTTCATGGGCACAGCAATGAAATACTGTTGCATGCAAAAAAGTTCGGCATAGTGGAAACCAGAAATGAGGCGGATTATGGAACAGTTGAAAATTTAAATGAAGTAATAGGCGTTCTTGGAAAAAACGATTTTGTCGTCATGAAAGGGCACGGGTTTTTGTGCCTTGGGAAATCCCTATCAGATTGCGGAAAAAGGGCGCTTGAATTTCAAAAAAAAGCGGAAAAAATGGGGCAACAAACATGATTGGAATAATCGGCGGTTCTGGGCTTGAGGGCCCAAAATTGTTTTCGGGATTTGAGGAAAAGAAAATTTCAACACCGTTTGGCAATCCATCTTCGGCTATTGCATTTGGAAAGATAGGCAAAACAGCAGTTGCGGTGCTTTCGCGCCACGGAAAAAACCATTCAATTAACCCGTCAAATGTCAACTATCGCGCAAATATTTGGGGTTTTAAGGAACTTGGCGTGACGCATATTTTGGCGGCAAGCGCATGCGGTTCGCTTCGCGAAAAAATATCCCCGGGCTACTTGGTTGTTCCTGACCAGTTCATTGATTGGACAACAAAAAGGGAAACGAGCTTTTTTGACAAGGAAAAAGTTGCGCACATACCGATGGCAAAGCCTTTTTGCGGAGTGCTTTCAAAAATTTTTTTTGAGACCGGTAGGAAGCTTGGGTTCAAAATCCATGGCAAGGGCACGGTGGTTACGATTGAGGGGCCGCGTTTTTCAACCAAGGCGGAATCGCTAATGTTCCGTTCGTTTGGCGCTGACATCATTAATATGACGACTGTGCCTGAGTGCGTTCTTGCGCGCGAGGCAGGCATCTGTTATTCAGTTATAGCAATGGCGACGGATTACGATTCGTGGCGGAGTCACGATGAAAGCGTGACAATAGGGATAGTGCTCAAACTGATGAAGGAGAATGCTGGAAAAGTGAAAAATATTTTTGCGGATGCTCTGCCAAAAATACCAAAAAAACGCTTGGGCTGCAGCTGCGAAACAGACATAAAATCGGCAATCATTTAGGAATTTCATTCAGTTTTTTTGGCCACAAAGACGCACCGCATCTTTGGAAGGCGAAAAATTGTGAATCTGTCGGAAAAATTCCGGTACCAAAGCAGAAAGTGGAACAAGAAACCTGGCAGCCACCTTTTCACTGCCTGGCTTGTTTCCACGTGCGAAAGCACTTCAATTCTTTGCACCTGCAGCTGGTTTTTTTCAAGCATTTTTTTGATGCCGCCTGCCGTATCAGGGTAAACATGGGGCATGTTTTTTTCAAAAGGGTTCGCAAGAAGGCGCAGGAACACAAACGGGTTTAATATGTTGTAAAATTCAATGTATGCAGTGCCGCCTTTTTTGAGTGCGCGCGCGATTTCCGCAATGGTTTTTTCCTTTTCCTTTATGTGGTAAAATGTGTTGATGCAGTAAATTGTTTCAAACTGGCCGGTTTTAAATGGCAATTTCTCTGCGTATGCCTGCATGATTTCGACGTTTGGCAGCTTTTCTTTTTTTGTGCGCTCTTTTGCCTTTTGGACCATTTTTTCCGAAGCATCTACTGCAAAAACTTTTTTTGCCTTTTTTGAAATGAATCCAAGGAAAGTTCCTGTTCCGCAGCCGATGTCAAGCGCTGTTTTCACGCTTGGCGAGCCCAAAATCAGTTGCTTTCTTTTTTCAACTATTTCTGTTTCAAACTCGCTTTGGTCGCCGTAAAGCTTTTCATATGAATCCGCCTGTTGGTCAAAACTTTTTTGCTGGAATTCGGAATCATTCAAAGTACTCACCGCCTGTCAGGAGAATTTTTTCTGCATTTTGTAGAGGAATTTTATCAGGGACGATTCCTTGTGGCTTTCGTTTGGCACAATGAATTCGCGCACAAAAAGCACCCCTGCGCGCATGCCTTCAAAAAAGACATTGAACTTGCTTTTGCCGTGCATTCTTTTTGGCTCAAATGAATCGATTTCACTTATTTTGAACCCGTTTCTTGCGCCCTTGATGCTCATTTCCAAATCCACTTCTTGGCCCTGTGAAGTGGTGTTTAAGCCAAGGAATTTTTTTCGGTTTATTATCCGGAAGCCCATCCATGGGTCGGTCAGCGGAACGCGAAAAAGAAATCGCATTGCAAACGCAATTGCGTAGTTTGCATAGAGGCGAAAAAAAGTCATGTCGGCACTTTTTACGTGCCCACGCAGCCGCGATGCGACAACTAGGTCAAACCCTTCCAAGGCTTTTTCGATGAGCTTTTTTATGTCCTCGGGCTTGTGGGAACCGTCGGCATCAAGTATAATCATGTAGTCTGTTTTGAGCTTTCTTGCGCCAGACCTGTAGGCATCACCAAGGCCGGAGCCATCCTGCAAAATGCAATTGAAACCCATTTTTTTTGCCACTGCAAGCGTTTTGTCATTTGAGTGGCCGTCAATTACAAGTATTTCGTCGAGGAGTTTTTTTGGGATTTTTTTGAGGACTATTTCAATGTTTTTTTCCTCATTGAGCGTCGGCACAATCAGGCCGAAAGAGTTTTTTTTCTGCATGGCAATCAAAATATCATTAGCGCTTTAATTTTAAGAATACAATTCACCGGCAATCGGGAGCACAGTGTACTTGAGGAAGTTCCTGAATGGAAAAAATGCGCGCGGTTCCACGATGCATATCTGCATGCTTTTTGTGCATGCCCTGCATTTTTCAAGGTTTTTTTGGTGCGCTTTGTATTCCTTGCTTTCAAGGATTTCCCGCAGCGGCCTTTTTGTGGCATCAAATGTTTCTTTCCAGTCTGTTCCAGTGAGGCATCCGTTAAAGCTGCCGTTTGGCTGGAACTCAGCAAAATAGTACGGGGTTTTGCAGTCCTCGCCAAAGAGGCCGTCAACGTTTTTTCCCTCGAAATATTTTACCACTGAATCAAGGTAATAGTGGCTGTTGATTACATGTTTTTGCTTTTTGGCGTACTTTATGAATTTTTTAATTTCGTCAAGTGGGAAATTTGGCTTAAACAAAAGCTGTTTGCTTTTTGACCTGTAGTCGGAAAATTCCGGGTGCTGCATGATTGCCTGTAGCTTGTGGTCAACGCCGATTTCTTTTGACATGTCAAGCAATTTGTATAGTTCGTTGATTGTTTCAATGTCAGATTTGATTACAGAGTTCATTGAAAGCGCGATTCCATTGGTGTTTGCCTTAAGTATCCTCAGCGCATTGACTGCCTTGTCCCATGCTTCTGGCACTTGTGCGATGTCATCGTAGGTTTTTTTCAGCCCGTTTACGCTGATTGAAATTGAATCAATGCGTGTTTCATTGAGTTTTTTTGCCTTTTCTTCATTTATAATCGAGCCGTTTGAAACCATGTGCATAAACGGGATTTTGCTTTTGACAAATTTTATCCTTTCAAAAATGTCCGGAAGGATCATCGGCTCTCCGCCGGTGAAGTTGACAAAGCAGCAGCCCATTTCTGACAGTTCGCTGATTATTGACTTGAATTTTTCCAGTGGAATATATTCAAAGCGCGGTGTTCTCCAGAAATTGCAGTGCGAGCACATGAAATTGCACGTGTGAGTGGTGTAAAACTGTGCTATTACCGGAAAGCTTTTGCCTAAAACGTAGTGATTAAAGTGCCATTTGAGGTAACTTGAGGCAAACGGGAGAAAATTGTTTGGTTTTATTTCAAGGGAGCTTTTGAACTGTGCCATTGTCAGTTCACCGCCAGATAATAGTCAAGGGTTTTTAGCAGCCCCTTATTTAGAGAAATTTTTGGCGAAAAACCGCAGGTTTTTTTTAGTTTGGAAATGTCGGGGCAGCGCCTTGCCACAGAGCCTTTTGGGGGTTTCAATAATTTGATTTTTGGATAAAATTCTGTGAGCGCAAAAAGCGTTTTTGCAAGTTCAAGTATCCGGATTTCATCATTTGCCCCTATATTAAACACCTGGCTGTTTGCTTTCTTTGAATTTGAAACGGCAATAGTTGCAGCTACTGCATCGGAAACGTAGCAGAATGCCCTTTTCTGCTTTCCGCCAAAAATTTTGAACGGGTTTTCTTTTCTTTTAATGCGCCCGATGAATTCCGGCACCACATGGTCAAAACCCATCCTTGGGCCGTAAACATTGTGGTAGCGCACGATTGAATAATCAAAACCGTATTTTTTTGCATAGTTTATGAAGGCAAGTTCACCGATAATTTTGCTTGCACCGTAACTCCAGCGGGGGTTAAATTCGTCTTCAACCACTAGCGGCACATTTTCGGGGGTCGGGATTTTCAGTTTCCCCAAAGCCGCAAGCCCTGCGTATGTTTCAGAAGAAGACGCAAAAACGATTTTTTTTGGCGGATTTTTTGCAGCCCAGTCAAGCGTGTTAAGTGCCGCAAGCGTATTGACGCGGATAACTTCTTCTGGCTTTTCATAAAAATTTTTTGTGCCATTTATTGCAGCAAGATGAAACACCATGTCAAATTTTTTCAGTTTTCTAAAAGCCACTTGCTGTGTGAGGTCGGCTTTAACAAATTTCACGTTTTTTTTGGATACGAGTTTTTTGAAGAAGCTGTCCAGGCACCCGCGCGACAGGTTATCCATGATGGTGACATGGTTGTTTTCTTCAGCCAGCCGTTTGCTTAAATGAAAACCAATGAATCCGGCTCCGCCCGTAACCAGTATTTTCATTTTGATCCGTCACCGACCCTAAAAATGGAAACATTGCTTTCTTTTGGCAACAAAGTTTTAGGGTTTTTCAGGTTGTGCCAGCAGTCCACCAATAATAATGGTTTTGATGCGTGGTTTATAATAATTTTTGGGTCAAGGTTGGAAAGAAGCGGGTGGTTTGTCAGGAAAAGCACTACATTTGCGCCCCTGACACACTCTGAAATGGATTCACAAGTTTTTTTTCCTTCAAATTTTTTCACAATCGGGTCAAAAGAAGCCACCTCAAACTGCCCGATTTCACCTTTCAGTTTTGAGTGAATTTTTATCGCAGGGGAACCTCGCTGGTCGTCTGTTTCCGGAAAACCCTTGAATGCAAGGCCCACAAAAGCAATTTTAGGGTTTTTGAGCTTTTTTTCTGTAACAAAATTTTTCACAACGTCCGCTATCCGCAGTGTCGATTTTTCGTTTTCCTTTATTGCGGCATCTGCCAGGAAAGTCTCGAAATTATTCTGCCTTGCAAAGTAGCTGAAAATCTGCGGGTCCTTTGAAAGGCACGGCCCGTCCGCCCCAAGGCCGGGATTGAAAATGCTTGTCCGCTTGTAGGACGTGTTTACCGCCAAAACAACTTCTGCCGCGTCAATTCCTGCGGCCTCGCAAACCATGCCGATTTCGTTTGCAAAAGAAATGTTTATCGCGCGGTACAGGTTGTCAACAAGTTTGCATAATTCCGCTATTTTTGGCGAGGAAACCTTGACAATTTGCCCGCCGAGTTTTTGCAGCACTTTTGCCGCCGCATCAGTGCTTTCCTTGTTTATTCCTCCGACTATTTTTGGCAAAGTGTATAGCTCATGCAATGCAAGCCCTTCAATTGTCCTCTCAGGGCAGAATGCAAGGAAAAAATCTTTGCCTGCACGAAGCCCTGAAATTTCTTCAAGATTTTTTTTGACAAAGTTTTCGGTTGTTCCGATAAGGACGGTTGATTTCAAAATGACCAGCTGCCCCTTGAAGAGGCTTTTGCCGATTGTGCGGATTATTGCCTCGATGAATTCAAAGTTCGGGGTGTGGGCGTCCTTTAGCGGCGTTCCAACAGTGATTACTAAAACGCCAGAATTTTGAATTGCAAACTTTGCATCGGTTGTGAATTTTATGCTGTTTCTGCAAGCCTGAAGGGTTTCGTTCAGGCCTGGCTCAAATATTTGTGCACAATAAGTATCAGAAAGTGATTTTATTTTTTTTTCATCAATGTCAACCCCGATTACTTTGTAGCCCACTTTCGCAAAAGCAGCGGTGAGCGGAAGGCCAATATAACCGAGGCCAAAAACCGAAATAGTTGATTTGCCCATAAAAAAACCAAATAATTCAAAAAACTGCGCGCATTATTCAATATTATTTGTATAATAATTTTGAAAACAATTGTATTTAATACGTTGCAGAATGCAATACTTTTGGTTCAAACATGATACCTGTCGCAAACACGTTTGTTTCAGAAGAAGACGCCCGGGCAGTTTATGAAACCGTGAAAAGCGGGTGGTTAAGCAAGGGAAAGCGGGTTGCGGAGTTTGAAGAAAATTTTTCGGCCTATACCGGCGAAAAAAACTCGATTACCGCAAACAACGGGACAACAGCACTGCATGCAGTTTTGGCGGCCCTTGGAATAAAGAGCAAAGACGAGGTACTCGTCCCAACTCTTACCTTCATTTCAAGCGCAAATGCGGTGCTTTACCAGAACGCAAAACCGGTCCTTGTGGAATGCGACCCCAAAACATTCAACGCCGATGCAGGGCATTTTGAAAAAAAAATTTCTAAAAAAACAAGGGCAATAATTTGCGTTGACATGAACGGGCTGCCGGCGGATTATGGCCCAATACTTGAGCTTGGCGAAAAATATTCCATTCCAGTGATTGCTGACAGCGCCGAGAGCCTTGGAAGCACTTACAAAAACAAAAAAATCGGTTCCATTGCACCGGTGCATGTTTTCAGCTTTTACCCGAACAAAAACATCACCACGGGGGAAGGGGGAATGATTACGACCTGCGATGACGAACTTGCGGAAAAAATCCGTGTCCTGATCAACCAAGGACAGCGCGGAAGGTACAACCATGAGGAGCTCGGGTACAATTACCGGATGAACGACATACAGGCATCTCTTGGGGTCTCGCAATTGAAGCGGATTGACAAAATTGTTTCCGAAAAGCAAAAAATTGCGGACAATTATTTTGAAATGTTTCAGGGGAAAAAAAATGTTTTTACACCGTTTATTCCTGATTATGCCACGCAGCACGCATGGTACATGTACACTTTGACCGTGGACCCAAAAAAGCGCGACAAAATTGTGCAGGGGCTTGCAAAAGAAGGAATTGAAACTCGCCAAAGCTTTCCGCCAATCCACATGCAAAAATATTACGTGCGGCAGTTTGGTTACAAGGAAAGTGACTTGCCGGTTAGCGCGAAAACCTGGAGATCCCTTATAAACATCCCGATATGGGTCGGGCTGAAAAAAGAACAACAGGAGTTTATAGTGGAAAAAATCGTCGGGCTCGCATAAGATTTAAAACAGTTTTAAAAACACTACTATAAATTACATTAATAATAAATATTGGAAAAAGTTCAGGCATCAATTACAATTTTCTGGCAAAGGGATTCTGGTTGGCACAATTAAAGTATCTTGCTTTTTTTCTCATAATATTGTCAATCCATGCAAGCGCGGCGCCTTCTGTGGTAACGGTAATTTCCCCAAGCGACGCAAACTACCTAAAAGGGACTGTCGGGATTGTTTTTTCTGTGACTGATTCGAATGCGGCTACAACTGACCTTGACGCAAATGTTTTTTACAGCATAACAAGCGGGGCATTTTCCAATTCAATTGCATCAGCCTTTGATTTAAATGCACAAAATTGCAGCAGCACAAATTTTTCTTTAGGAGTCACATGCACCGCGATTTGGAATACTTCAGGAATACCAGATGGAAATTATTTCATCGACTTAAACGTTGTTTCACCAATTGACAACTCTGGCTTAGCTGACAATTCAAACACCAGTTTTGTTGTTGACAATACTGCACCAATAATTTCAGGCATTTCGCCTGCAAGCAGTTCATCAACCGCTTCAAAAATAGTTTCATTCACAGTCGCTGATACTGCAATTGACATAAATCGTTCCGCAATACGTGTTGACATAAACGGGTCAGCCTCAACAACTTTTACGGCGACAATCTGCACCGGTAGCGCGGCATCTTATTCGTGCTCTTACACGGAAACATTATTTGACACAAACGGCATGGATTACAATTTAACGGTATTTGCATCAAACTTTGCAGGAATCGCCGCACAATCTTCAAGCATTTTCAAATTTGATGCAAATGCACCAATTACTCCGACTGGATTGGCTGCAACTGTCTCTTCTTCGTCGCAAATCAATTTATCTTGGATCGCTTCCACGGACAATGTTGCAGTTACAGGGTATAAAGTTTTTAGGAACGGCTCACAGGTTGGCACAGCAACAACTACCAGTTATCAGGACACTGGGCTTTCCGCAAGCACCAGTTACACTTATACGGTATCTGCATATGATGCAGCTGGAAACAATTCTGCACAATCATCTTCCGCAAGCGCTACAACACAGGCAAGCGGCTCCGGCATAAGCGCGCCGACAATCAGCAGTTCAACCCACACCAATGATTCTTGGAGCACAAACAATGACCCCCAATTTTCGTGGAATTCGGTTAGCGGCGCAGCGTATTACAGTTACGAGTTTAACCAGGCATCTGACACCGAGCCAACAAACACGAATGACACGAATTCCACTAGCTTTAACCCTGACGGGACACAGTCTGATGGAATTTGGCATTTCCACATCAAGGCATGCACTGCAAGCGCCTGCAGCAGCACCGCAAGGTTTAAGGTGAAAATTGACAAAACCGGCCCGGCACAGCCACAAGATGTCTCTTTGACTGCAAATTCCGGTGGCACGGTTGGCATCAGTTGGAGCGGCGTTTCTGACCTGCCTTCAGGAGACAATTCGGGGTTAAAAGAGTACAAAATTTACAGGAAACTAAATGATGACACGCCAGACGATTCGGATTCAATCGGAACAATAACTACGACGTCATTCACCGATGACAGTTCGAGCCTAAACAACGGAGTCAGGTATTTTTACAGAATCAGGGCGTTTGACAATGCGGGAAATTCCGGCACACTCAGTGGCGCAAAATCGGTTTTGGTGAACAAGAGCGGCACAAGTTGCAGCAGCCAGTTTTCTTACAACGTACAGGGTTTTTTGAAAGGCGGCGGGGTTGACATCAAAGTAACCGCCACCAAGGCAATGGCAAGCCCAAGCCTAAAAGTAAGGATTGTTGGCGTCGGATTTGTCAACGGGACCTCAATTGATTACAAGGGCACTTATGCGCAGGGAACCTATAATTTTTTGCCCCAACAGGACGGGAAAACCGCCGAAGTCACCCTGACGGCAACCGACCCAAACGGCGTTTTGTGCAATTCAAGCAAGACTTTTACAATTGACAGCATGGGGCCGGCAATTGAGGAAATTTTTCCTGCAAGCGGGGCAGAAGTGGACTTTTCAGAGAAATCAGTTTTTAGCGCAACAATTACCGACGCACAAAGCGGTGTCGCAAGTGCAGCCTTGTTTTACAAAAATGGCGCGGTGTTTGAAAAAATCGGCGACGCAGCCAAGGGGACAGGCGAAAATTATTCGGTTGAAGTTCTGCCAGCCGAAGTTACGGATTTGGGGATAAAAACAGGCAACCTAGAGTTAAAAATAGAGGCCAAAGACAATGCGGGAAACATCAGCGAAAAAACATTCACAATCAATGTGACACATGTGCCAAGCATAGAAGAAGTTTACAGTGAAAAAGAGTACACGTTTAATGAAAATGACCTTGAAGCCCTGCTGAAGAATTCAGGGCTTGAGGAAAAACTTGTTTCAACCGCAAAAGACTTGATTAAAAACAATCAAGTTAAGAGGACGCTCAGAGCCATAAAGGAAAGCGAAGCAATTTATGGTGTTTACATTGTTTTGTCTTTTGAAAACAAAACACAAAGCACCATTGGCATAAAAATAGCAGAAGTAATCCCAAAAGAACTTGCACAGACAGCAGCCCAGATTCAAAGCGCCGATAATTTTACAATATTAATGGATGACCCTGTAATTGAATTTAATTTTCCAGCCACTGCGCCAGGAGAAATAGCAGATGTTACATATTTGTTGAATCGCTTTTATTCAAAAGAAGATTTTGATGCATTCATTGCAAAAAACCCCGTGCAAAGATTTTCTGTGCCACCCATTGCTGTCAATTCTGATGCCGACCTCTCGCAGAGCTTTAAGCAAAATTCCGGCTTTGACAACAACCTGATTTTTTTGGTAATACTTGGGATAATAGTTTTGTTTGTTGTTTTCGTTGCAGTTGTTGTCCTTGGCGGCGGTGTTGTCTTGCACCTGCACAGAAAATCAAAAGAAGTCCCGCTTGGAAGGGCACCACCTGCAAAAAAATTCGGCATGGGGCCAATGGAAAAGTCTTCTGGCGACCTTCACAAGTGGTTTGAGCAAAAAGAAGTTGAGCAGCGCCCCGGAAGAAAATTCAAGTTCCGCAAAAAAGAATAGCCAGCAAAGAAATTATTTAAGCAATTTTGGCAAAAAACCCACCGATTCTTCTTTTTTTACTTTTGGCAAAAAACTGTAAACAAATTCCGGCGCCTTGATTTTCTGCACCCTGATTGAATAAATCAAAACAGAAATTATTCCCAAAACAACCGTGTTTGAAAAAACAGTTAAAAATTTCACAGGAACGCCAAGCAAAACGTTTTCCAAAAGCACTGCCATTGGAAGAAAAGTGATTGAAAACAAAAGCGAAAAGGCAAACCGCTCAAGCCTGCCAAGGCCGTTTTTTTCCGGATAAAATGCAAGCGTCCAAAGATAGCCTGGAACTGTTGCAGAGAAAGCAAAAACCACCAAATTTGGTAAAATTTCAATTCCGACTGGGTCAAACCACATAACATAAAATTGTTGTCAAAAACAACTAAAAAACACTATGTTTCTTGGGCAGACCCGTCTGCAAAAAACAAATCAACACGCAATTAATTTGGCTTTTTGCTATAGCATTAAAAAAGGCTTTTGCGCATTTTTTGTTGGGTAAAATGGTTTCTGTTGCAGTAGTGGGTGCTGGTCCTGCTGGCTTGTCTGTTGCAATTAATTCGCAAAAGGCAGGGTGGGAAACGGTTGTCATAGAAGAGCACCCGCAGGTGGGCATTCCGGTTAATTGCACCGGAATAATCAGCAGGAGCGGAGTAGACGAACTTGGGCTAAAAATCAGCGGCATCACTGTCAATGCCGTCCGGGGCGCAAGGATTTTTTCCCCAAACAGGCAGGAACTGCAGGTAAAGCGCAGCGAAACCGTTGCATACGTTGTCGAGCGCGACAAGCTTGACCAAAAGCTTGCACTGGAAGCACAACAGGCAGGGGTAAAGATAAAAACAAACACGCGCCTGCTTGACTACAGGAAGGAAACGCTTTTTGTTGAAAGCAACGGGCACGGCGAAATTTTAAAGTCAACTGTCATTGTCGGCGCGGACGGGCCGTTTTCTAAAACAAGGAGCATCATGGGAATTGATGTCCCGAAAGAAAAATTTGTTCACGCGTACCAGTTCCGCGTGAAGGGAAATTTTGACAAAAATTTTGTGGAAGTTTACTTGGGCGATTTTGCAAAAGGGTATTTTGCCTGGGTGGTTCCCGAAAACGAGGAAATGGCGCGAATTGGCTTGGCTGTAAGCGGCGGCAGCGTTCGCGAGAGCTTTGAGCATTTTTCGAAAAAAATCGGCGCAAGCGGCGAGCGGTGCGACATGTGCAGCAAGCTGATTCCAACCGGCGAGCCATTGAAAGAAATCGTTAAAGGAAACGCCATGCTTGTCGGGGACGCGGCTTTTCAAACGAAGGGCAGCACTGGTGGAGGGATAATTTCAGGAATAAAAGCAGGGCGTGCCTGCGCAAAAGCGATTGACGAGTATTACAAAAACAAGAAGCCCCTTTCAAATTATTCAAATTACGTTGCGGAACTCAACAAAGAGCTCAATTTGCACTGGAAAATAAGAAAATACCTGAATTCGTTAAGCGAACAAAAAATTGACGGCCTATTTGAAAAAATGAAGAAATCAAAAACAGAGGAATTTCTAAGCGAATACGGCGACATGGACAAGCCGTCAAAATTTATTGGAAAAATAATGACCACCCCGCACATGTGGCGGCTGGTGCCGGACTTTTTGGCGTTTATGAGGAAATGATTTTTGGGCTTTTAATTTGCCTACATTCGAACTCTCGCCGCTGGGTGTCTTCCAAGAGCCTGTCTTGGCGACAAAATAACCGATTGCTCGACTCTTGACCAATTGCCTCAAAAAACCAGATTTGATAATTAAAGGCAACGAAGGCAGAAAAATCGCGCAAAAGCGTTTAAACGGTTACGTGCTAAGAGTTATATACGAGGAAACAGGAAATAATTTTGTAGTGATTACAACTTACAAGGCAAAAAGGGAAAGATATGAAATATAAGTACGACAAAGAAACCGACACAATGGTAATAGAATTGTCCAAAGAAAAGCCTGATTTTGCGGAGCAAAAAGGCAACATAATTACTCACTACAACAAACATAACAAGCCAATTGAAATTGAAATCCTGAATGCAAGCAAGACAACTCTTGAAATGCTAAAAGCAATGCTGCCTGCAAAATTAGCTACTGCAAAGGCTTAAATTGAATGAAATTAAATTTTTAATGAAGAGATGTTTACATGGGATTAACATGCTGGAGAAAGATTTTTTTGAAAAAAATATCTGGACAGACAATTATGTTAATTTTATGAAATTTGCATTCCTTATTGTTCCGATCGTAGGCACCTTAATGGTTGGAAAAATTTTTTTTATTTCAGGGATTTCGATAATAGGAATTTTATTCGCTTTAATTTATTTGGCCATGTTTGCCAGTTTTTTTGTGGTTAATCCAATTAAAGTTTTCACGGGGGGAATTTTCATAAAAAAACGGGGGTTGCTTGAATTCAGGCAAAAATTTGTTCCCTTCAACAAAATAAATTCATTCAATATAAAAAATACCTTCTGGTCACAACCTTGGGAACTATTTCGGTATAAAATTCTTAATGTTAAATCTGAAGGCAACGAATTTTATTCATCGCCAATCTTTGACGAAAATGGTTTTAGAAAAGCAACAAGAGAAGTTTTAGAAAACAAAGAAAAATAGACAGAATTCACTTGTATGTCAAAAATGAAAATAGCCCCGGAGAAATCCGAACAACTTTTGCGCCAGTTGACAACGCGTATATGTCCCATCTGCGATGGGACGATAATATTTATGCCCTGTCAAAGACAGGGTGACGTATGCGGCACACTCGGGCGCAAACGAGTAGCCCCGGAGAGATTCGAACTCTCGTCCTCGGAGTCAGAGTCCGAGATCCTTGGCCACTAGACTACGGGGCTTTATATAATAAAAAATTGGAAACGGTTTTTAAAGAATTCTTGTTTTTTTACGGGCGCCTTTTTGGCTTGCGGGCTACCTGCATATCTCTTAATGTTTTGGGAAATTTTTGCTTTCGGATCCTTGCAGGAAGGGCAAGGCTTAATTGCAGGGCATAATCCTGAATTTGTGCAAAATGGCCCGCGATTTTTTGGTCGGCAATTATTTTGGTGACCGGTTTTTTTTCTTTTCTTGCCATTTGTTCGGCAATCCGCTTTGAGCGCAGAAACGACCGCAGTGCTTCCTGAAAAGTCAAAAGACTGGCAGGCGAACCATGGCGAAGCTCAATGTCCGCCTTTTCGCTGAAAAAAACTTTTACCGGAATATTTCCGATCAAAATAGTTTTGCCGTTGTTTTCTGCACCCATGTTTTAACCAGCTTTTCATTTCCCGAACTTTCTTTTCCTTGCGCCGTATTCGGCTATTGCCGCGTCGATGTCTTGGCGTGTGAGTTCTGGCCAGTATTTTTCGGTGAAGAAGAGTTCCGAGTAGGCTGACTGGTAGGTTAGAAAGCTTGAGAGGCGCTGTGTGCCACTGGTTCGGATAATGAGGTCTGGTTCTGGAAAGTCGGCGTAAAGGTATTTTTTGAATGTGTTTTCGTTGAGGGATTCGAGGTCAAAGCTGTTTTGGCTGTAGTCTTTTGCGATTTTTTTTGCAGCATCCACTATTTCCTGTTGGCCGTTGTATCCCAGTGCAAGGTAAATGGTTTTTTCCCCGTGGTCGTGCGTGAATTCTTCTGCTTTGGCCATTTTTTCCTGCAGTTTTTTTGGGAAAGCCTCTTTTTTGCCGATGAACTTGAGCCTTATCTGGTGTTCTTTGAGGATTGCCTGGCTTGGCACCTTGTCGAGTTCTTTTTCAAATACTTTGAACAGGACTTTGAGTTCAAGGGGGCTTCTTGAAAGGTTTTCAAGCGAAAGGGTATAAAATGTCCCGAACTTTATTTTCGGGTAATTTGTCAGCCACAACAAAACGTCCCACGCTTTTTTTGTGCCCAAAGAGTATGACTCTGCAAGCGAAATCCCTGCAAGCTGTGCATAGCGCCTGTTGCCGTCCGGAATAAGAGCAATTGAGGAAAGATCCATTACATACCACTAAAACCCTGAAAATGTTACATAAATAGTGAACAATTTTTTTAAAAAGGTACCATTAAATAAAAGTTTGGGCAACATAGTTTCTGGTGCAGCCATGAAAAAGTCTTTTTCCAAAAAAAGGGCCCATGCTGTTTTGGGCAATTCAAAAAAAGAAAAGATGGAGGACATTTTGGCGGAGCTCAAACAGAAAATGAGGGAATTAGATGAACTCAAAAAACAGTTGAGCCCACTTGAATCCAAAAAAATTTCTGCCCAAAAAACAAGGCAGATGCTTGAAGAAATTGTAGTGCCGCCGCTTGAACTGATAAAAGAGCAGAAAAGAAAAAAGTGACAAAAGTGGCTCTTTTAAACAGGACCAAAAACGTGGTCATTGAACAAAAAGTCAGGATTGCAAAGGGCTTTTTTTCGCAACTTCGCGGCCTCATGTTTGAGCAAAAAAAAAAATTTGATTACGCGCTTGTTTTCCCGCTCGCGACAAAAAGTGTTCTTGGCGCAGGCATCCATTGCCTGTTCGTGTTTTTCCCAATAGACGTCATTTACCTTGATGAAAAGAAAACTGTCGTTGACGTGCAAAAAAGCGTGCCCCCGTTTGCGCTTTACAGGCAGCCGGCGCGGCCGGCAAAGTATTTCATTGAAGTTGCGGCGGGAAAAGCAGCGCAGACAACTGTTGGCGACCGGCTTGCGTGGCAGTGAGTCTTGTATTAAAAATTTTTTTGTCAAACAGCAATCGAGTAAAGCACTGCAATTATTGCCGGGACAATTATGAGTGCCGCGCCGATTGGAAGGATTATTGAAATAACCCAAAGGGAAACCGCACGCCAGTAATCAATTTTGTAAATCGATTTAATTGCCCAAAGGAAGCCAAGGAGTGCAGCAATCCAAGAGAAAAAAAAAGTGACTTCAAAAAAGATTTCCTGAACGGCCCCGATTGCTGCCCCGGCAAGGACAACAAGCAATGCCTTTTCAAGCGAGTTTTTTGGCAAAAACAAAAGCATTGCGGCAAGATAAACAATTGTTGTTGAAATGATGGCATTTAGCAGCAGTACGCTGATGCTTGAGAAAACAAATGCCGAAAAAATCCTTGCAGGCATATAGAAATTTTATGCAAAGAAAAAACTAAAAAAGAAGAGTTTTTTGCAAAAACAACGAATTTGCCGTCGTTGCGAGC
>CAYIER010000008.1:5340-20743 GCA_964362395.1 uncultured archaeon | reverse complement strand
AATTTTAACTGGAGTTTTTCCAAACAATGTGCTTACCCTTACTATTGCCACTACTGGCCAGTAAAAACAATAATATTATCCCTACCGCAACAATTAAAATAACTGGCAAAACACCCATTTGCCCCGAAACCATGCCCCAAAAGCCCATGATTCCCAAAAATTCATTGTTTTGGCCGGAAATGCCCGCAATGCCATTCTGTGGCCGGCTAATGGCAAGCAAGAAAGGCGCGGTTGCAACAACTGCATTTCCTGAAACAATTTCGATTGTCAGGCCATAATTTGCCGTTCTTGCGCTTTCAAGGGCTTTCAGGCCAAAATTCACGAGTGCCGATTCGTTTGGGCCAATTGAAGGGATATTTCCGGTGCGAAACAAGAACTGTGACCCGTCTGTTCCGCGCACCCTTGCAGCAAGGCCAGTTGCCACTGTTGCACCCGTGTTTTTGATCCGCATTGAAATGGTTTTTTCCTCGCCTGCTGTTGCGCTTATTTCAGCTGGCGCACTTGCAATTTTTATCAACGGCAGCGGCACAGCATTTTCCGGCGCAGTCACATTGAACTGCAGCAAAATATCATCCAATAACCCGATTCCTGTGGAAACCACGTGCAAAAATACTTCTTTTGGGCCAATTTCGGTGTCAAAGCCAGGGCTGACTGCGATGTTCACGGTTTTTTTCTCCTGCGGCAACAGGTCAAACTTTGGCTCCAAAACCGTTGCCCCAATTGTGCGGTCAGTGTTTTTAACCGAAAGCGTGATTGTCTCTTTTGTGTCCCCGTTATTCTGGAATTCGACAGAAAAAACCGCAATTTTTGCCGCAGAACAGCTTTGCGTTTCAAATCCGTTGCTTAAAAGTGTGGCAGTGATGCCATGCATTTTCCCGACGCTCACAGCAATTGTCTGCTTTTCTTTCCCGGATTTGCTCCAGGCGAAAAGGTCAATAAGGTGGATTCCGGGCCTGTCAAATTCGCCAGCCACAATTTCAATTGAACCCTGCTGTGAGCTGTTTGCATTGAGCGTGAAAGACGTCTGGCTTTCTGTAACGTGCAGGTCACCCACCGCACTGAAAAACATGTCCTGTGGCCCGCCAAGGTTGTTTGACAGCGTGAAAAAAACCTTTCTTGTGGAAAGCTTCTGCATTGAAATGTTTTTTGTGCCCACAAAAAAGCCAAACGGCTTTCCTGCACCGCATTCAACAATGTTGAACGAAACTTTCCCGGCATAAATGTTTCCGCCCCCTGTTTTTGCGTAAAGCGGCAGCGTGTAATTTCCGGCCTGCGTGTAGCCGTTAAAATTTATTTTCATGCCAATTGTTTTCTCTTCGCCAGCCGCAAGCGAAAATTCCGGCTGGCCAAACTTTGGGAAAAAAATGCCCGATTCCGAGTAAACCTGCAGGCTTTGCGCTGTGGCGGACTGGTTTTTCACGCCAATTTCAAATTCGCTCAAATAACCGCCAAGGCAAATTTCTTTTGCACTGGCCTGCGGCAGGAACAAAATATGGTTTCCGCCGGAAACGTTCACAGAAATATTTGCCGCCATTGGCTGGGCATCTGCGCCGGAAAAATTTGATTCAACAAGCACATTGTAGTCCGCAAAAGCCGCGCCGCTTGTTGCCTTAATGAACAGTGTAACTGATGTGCGCTCGCCAGGATTCAATGCAAAAGACGTTTCCGGCAGGTCCGCAATGATTGCGCTGCTGCTCGCAGTTGCCTTTACTGCCACATTTGCCGCACCCAGTGATTTGACGCCGTTGTAAAAATTCAGCAAAACCGGCGCCCCTTGCCCCGGGGCAAGCGAAATGTTTTTTGTTTCAATAGTGAATTCAACGCTTTGCGCAAACACGCCTGCCGTAAAAGCAAGCAAAACCGCCATTGCCAAAAAAACTTTTTTAAAGCCCATTTTTTCACCGTTTTTTCACAGAAACCCGAATTTATATTGGCATATTATTGTCCCGTCTTCAGACGGGACATATGCAGATTGCAAACGAGTCTGCCCGTTTTTTTCATTTTCATTTTTTTTTCATTACCTGTTTTTTTATTTCCGAAAGGTGCCTGCTTGGCTTTTGGCCGCCAATTTCCGGCGCCTCATGCTGCGGCACTTCAAAGCCGTTCATTCCAGGCGCATTTTCCGGCCTGTTGGCTGAAATCTTTCGCACCATCCTTGAAATGAACGCAATCAGCAAAACCGCTGCAACCAAAATAAGCAGCGCGTTTAGCGCAAATTCGCCTGAAAAAAAATCAAAAGAAAAAAGCGATGCAAAGCCTGCAAGAAAATCGTTTTGCGGGGAGAACGCGATTTTTACATTCCTTTTTTCAGTGAATGCCCCGCACCTGTAAACAAGCTCTGCAGCCCCGTCAAATTGCCCTGCTGGTGTCAACGTGATTAATTGAACCGCCTGTTCTTGTGGCCCGATTTTTGCAAGCGGCTCTGCGTCAATTTTCCAGCCCAAAGGAAGGCCGTTGATTTTTTCAAGCGAAATCCACTGCCGGGCCATTGTTTCGTTGACAAGCCTTGAATTGACCAAAAAAACTTTTTGCCCGCTGCTTTCCTGTTCAGTGACTTTTGAATTGATTATGACAGGGCAAGAATTTTGGGGCAAAAAAACAAGTGAAAAATTTTTTTCTGCCGCCACTAATCCCATTGAAACACTGATTGTCCCGGTGTACCTGCTGCCAATCAGCTCCGGCCTGGGAAAAAGCATCAATTTTACGGCTGCGGTTTCGCCTGCCTTAAGCGTGCCTGGCTTTTGCACAAACTGGTGTTCAACCGGCAAAAAAACATTTATTTCAAGCGGCCGCGAAACATTTTCCGCGTTTCGCACCGCAAAAGACAATTCAACCGGTGTTCCGTGGAATTCAACAGCGTCAGGAAGCCCTAAAACAAGCGCATGAGCGCTCCCTGCAAAAACTACTGAAAGAGCAATTGCCAAAAATGCAAATACTGGTTTACTCATGCGTTTGACCCTAAAAGATTTTAAAAAAAATGCAGGCAGCTTGAGTTATCTCCTTACAAGATGCACTACAATGAGGACAATTGCCACAAGAACTGCAAGCAGCAAAAGCCCCACACTCGCCGTGCCTGCAAGCGATGCAAGCCCGGAAATGGCGCCAGTGCCCGCAGTGGTGCCGCCCTGCGGCGAAACAACAATGGTTATTGGCTTTACGACTGTTTTGCCGCCAGCAGAAATGCGAAGCAATGCGTCAAACTGGCCTGGTGCGGCATTGACTGCCTGCAGCCTTGAATTGATTGTGGCAATTTCGCCTTTTTCAAGCGTTGGCCGAAAATATGGCTGAAAAAACACTCCCTGCGGCAGGTTCTCAAGTGTGACAGAAACATTTGCAAGTGAAGCGTTTGAGCTGTTTGCAACAACAAAGCCGACTGTTTCGGAATCATTTTGCAGGACAGACACTGAGTTTGGATAATTCAGGACTTCAAGGCTTCCCTCAGGCTGCTGCGGAACCAGCCCGGCCACTTTAACAGCCAAAATTTCACTTGCATACTTTGAGCCAACCTGTGCGCGAAGCCTGCCAGTGTAACTTCCCGGCAGTGCCGCAAAGCCTGCCTTGACTTTTACATTAACCGACAAGCCGCTTTGCGCATTGATGCAGATGCTGCCATCGTCAAGTTCGCCAGAAATCGGCGAAGAAGACAAAAACTCCAAACCCATGCATTTTCTTGACCCAGAATTGTTTTCGATTGTTGCCAAAACAAACTTTGACCCGCCAGGCTGCAATTCAATCGTTGGCTGGGTGAAGCGGACATCAATGTCGTTGACGGTTGAAGTTGAACTGCCGCTATCGCTGTTCCCGTTTTCAACAACAACCGGGACATGTTCCCTGATTTGCGAAGTGGAGCAGTTTGTGCCGTCAGAGAAATGGCCGTTAATCCTCAACGAGATGTTTCCGAACTGGTCAGAAGACACTTTTTCTGTTTCAAACCTAAGCCGGATTATTCCATCGCTTCCGGCGCTTATTTTGTCCGGCCTATGCAAAACAGACGCGCCGAAATAACCGCTGTTTTCAACCGGCTGCTCAACGAAGTCAATGTAAAACGCCCTGGAATTGTCGTTTCGGACAGGCACTTCAATTGTTTCAAAGCCATCCTCGGGCAAGGAAATCCCTGAATCATCAATCACGATGTCGCTGCAAATGGAGCTGGAACTGCCTGAACCAGAATCAATCCCGCCATCCGAGTCCACAACAACCACCCTGAAAGTTTCACGGATGGAATTAAAACCGCAATCAGTGCCATTGCCAAATTCACCCCTGACTTCAATTGTGGCAATTATTTCGCGGTTTGAACCCACGCTGAAAGATTCAACATCAAAGAAAACCTCAACAGTGCCGTCTTTAAGAATGCCAGACTCAAACTCTTCGCTGCCTATCCTGATATGCTGGCTGTCCTCAAAAATATTCACCTCACCAATTTCAAAACCCCTTGATTCATTCAAATTCCTGATGGTAATTGAAAAATTTTCAAATGAATCCTCATTTATCCGAAGCGAATTGGTTTCAATGGCAATGTCACTGCAAATAGAAGAAGAATTTGAACTGCCGCTGTCAGAAAAATTTATTGTAAAATAATCAGTGCCAGTATTGCCACTTGAGTCCTTCACCTGCACCTGGATAACAGAGCTGTCACTTGAGCCAAAATCTACAACCCGACAGTCAATATACCGTGTGCCGTTTTCAGTATCAATATAGCAGTCAAGGGAAGGATTTGATTCGCTTAAAATTTCAAAAAAAAGCGCAGAATCAACATCCAAAGAGTCTGCATCGCTTGCCGCATCATGCAAATTAACAACATTATTTATCAAATGGTTTGAAACAGAAGGATTCCTGTCAGAAATATCCAAAAAAGGGCTTGCAGCAAAAGCCACAGAGCCAGCCAAAACCAATGCAAAAAACAAACCCAAAAACCTTGAAAACAAACCCATGCCAAAACACTCCATTCAGTTAAAAAGTTACTACTTTATAGTAACAATTGGGCGGATTTTGTATTTAAAGATATCGTTTGGAGGGAATGCCCCAAAAAAATGACACCCCAACATATGATAGATTAATGATAGATTAATGAAATATTCAACCATTCAACCCAAAACAACCCTTTGTTTTTCATTTTCCGTTTTTTTTAATAATTGACGAAAGCAGGTCGGTTTTTGAAATTATTCCCGCAATTTTGCCGTTTTTCACCACTAAAACCGACTGGTTGTGTTCAAGCAGTGCCGATATGACAGAGAAGGGCGAATCTTCCCCGACGGTGGGCAGTGCCTCACCCATCACTTCACTTACCGCCATCTGGCGGAATTCTTCAAGGTTTTTTTTGCCCTGCATTTTGTCCACAATGATGTTTTCTGAAACCGTGCCTGCAATTCTTTCCCCATCCATCACAGGCAGCTGCGATATCCCGTTTTTTTTCATTAATTTTATTGCGTCAAGAATTTTTGCTGAAACCCCGGTTTTTTTCACAGACGAATTCATGAAGTCCCCTGCGCGGAGCACTGTTTTTTCATGCACTGACTCAAAGAAGTCAAAGATTTTTTTTGCATTCGAATAAGACGGCTCAAGCTTCCCCGACTCTATTTTTGCAAGAAGCGACTGGGAAACACCGGCCTTTAACGCAAGCCCTGCCTGCGTCAAGTTGAGTTGTTTCCTCTTGATTTTAATGTCTGATAGCGAAGGCAAAACCACAAAAACCACCGAAAAACCAAACCAACCGCAAAAAAATTATTCCAATAAGAATAATTATTGCAATAAATATTATTAAATGCATCGCTTGAAAATATATAAAAGTGAAAGTAATGGCTTGCAAATCTCAAAATTTGGAAAGGAAATTTGACCAATATAAAATTGCCATTGAGGCAAAAGGAGGTGGTATGTCATGAAGAATGGTAAATACTTCTTCACTTCGGAATCTGTTACCGAAGGGCATCCTGACAAGATGTGCGACCAGATAAGCGACGCTGTGCTTGACGAAATGATTAAGGGCGACCCAAATTCCAGGGTGGCAGTGGAATGCGCAACAAAAACCGGCCTCATTCTTGTGTTTGGGGAGGTAACCACAAAAACTTATGTTGACATCCAGAGCCTTGTTCGGAAAACTGTCCGCGAAATCGGCTACGACAATCCCGAATACGGATTTGACTGCGACGCCTGCAGTGTATTGATTTCCCTTTCTGAACAATCCCCCGACATAGCACAGGGAGTCAATGAATCACAACAGCATGAACAGGGTGCCGGCGACCAGGGAATGATGTTTGGTTATGCAACAAACGAGACACCAGAATTCATGCCGCTGCCAATAACTCTTGCACATAAGCTCACACAAAAACTTGCAACTGCAAGAAAGAAAAAAGAAATTGCATGGCTTAGGCCGGATGGAAAAAGCCAGGTGACAGTTGAATACTCTGATGGAGAACCTGTGCGCGTTGACGCGGTAGTTGTTTCCGCACAACATTCTCCCAGCGTTTCACAGGAACAGATACACAAAGAAATAATTGAAAAAGTCATCAAGCCAGTTTGCAAGGAATGGATTGATGACAAGACAAGGTTTTTCATCAACCCGACGGGAAAATTTGTGGTTGGCGGACCGGTTGGCGATTCCGGCCTCACCGGAAGGAAAATAATCGTTGACACATACGGCGGCCACGGCTCGCATGGAGGCGGGGCATTTAGCGGCAAGGACCCCTCAAAGGTTGACCGGAGCGCCGCATACATGGCACGCTACATTGCAAAAAACGTTGTCGCAGCAGGCCTTGCAGACAAATGCGAGGTGCAACTGGCGTACGCAATCGGCGTTGCTGACCCAATTTCCGTTCTGATTCACTGTTTTGGGACAAACAAAATCCCGGAAGAAAAAATTTCACGGCTAGTGCGCGAAAACTTCAGCCTAAAGCCAGCAGGGATAATAAAAGAACTTGACCTGCGCAGGCCAATTTACAGGAAAACCGCAGCATACGGGCACTTTGGAAGAGACGACCCGGACTTCACGTGGGAAAAAACCGGCAAGGCGGAAATGCTCCGCAAAAAAGCCGGAACACTTGGGGCGACGGCAGTTTTGGGCGCAAAAGTGCCCCTTGACGGGTAAAACCACGGCTTTTTCCCATTTTTTCTTTTTTTTAAAATTCATCCTTTTTAAACCAATTTAATAAAGAAATTAATAAAGAAATATTTTGCGGCAAATACGGGATTGATTCCATGCTTGAAGAATTCATCCAGTCAAATGGCTTGAAAGCAACACTTATCCGGTTTGAAAAAGATGTTGCAACCCCCAAAGCTGCTGCAAGCGCGCTGAAGGTAGAATTGTCAGACATTGCAAGAACAGTTGTCTTGTTTGATGGGGAAAAAAACGAGGCAATCCTTGCGGTTGCCCTTGCAAACAACAGCGTTGACATTGACAAGGTTTCCAAAATAACCGGCTATTATTCGCTGGAACCTGCAAGCGACAAAGATGCCGTTGAAATCACCGGCTACGAGATTGGCATTGCCCCGCCTATAAGCATTTACGGCACAAAGACATTAGTTGACGCAAAAGTGATGAAAAAAGAAATCGTGTACGCCGGCAGCGGGGATTTGCAGTCAATCCTCAAAATCTCGCCAAAAGAAATAGAGGAATTCGGCTGGGAAGTTGAAGTTGCGGACATCAGCGCGGACTTTTGAAAAAATACCTTAATGCTTTGTTTAAAACACCTTTTTCCGCCAATTTTTTCATGCAGCAAAACATTAGCCCCCCAAGCGCCCCCGGCGTTTACCTGATGAAAAATGCCTTGGAAGAAGTCATTTACGTTGGCAAGGCAAAAGACCTCAAAAAGCGCGTGGCGTCATACTTTCACAGCAAAAAACTTGACGGCAAGGCAATGAAGCTGGTTGAAAGCACTGCATCTGTTGATTTCATCATAACAAACAACGAAACCGAAGCCCTGATTTTGGAGTCAAACTTCATCAAAAAATTCAAGGGCAAATACAATGTTGAGCTCAAGGAATCATACCGCTATCCGTTTGTGAAAATCACCAACGAGGAATTCCCCCGCATTGAGGTTGTTCGCGCGCCAAAAAAAAGCATCCAGAACGCAAAAAACGCCTTTGGCCCGTTTGTGGACGGCTCTGCAAGGAAAAGAATGATTGGCCTGGTTGAAAAAAATTTTTCGCTTCGCACATGCAAAAAACTACCAAAGCGCGCATGCCTCAAATTTTATATGGGGCAATGCAGCGCACCATGCATTAAAAACATCTCAAAAGAAGATTATGCAAAAAATGTTGAGAAGGCAAAAAAATTCTTTTCGGGAAAGCGGGCAGAATTGCTGCATGAACTTGAAAAAGAAATGAAAGAGCTTGCGGGAAAGCGCAACTTTGAACTTGCAATCCAAAAGCGCGACGCGATGTTTTCTATTTCCGGAGAGGCGCAGAGGCAGTTTGTTGAAAAATTTTCCTCAAAAAACACCGACTACATTGCGGCAAAGAAAACTTTTGAAGGATTTGCAATAACACTGTTTGAATTCAGGCACGGGACACTGCATGGGAAAAAGTCTTTTAACTTCAATTCAAGACTCGTCGGAAAAGACATTTTGGAGGATTTTTTGCAGAACTATTACTTGCAAACACACCCGCCAAACGAAATCGTGCTTTCGGAGCTGCCGAAAAACTTTTCTGAAATCGCGCAAACCCTTTCAGATATTTCAAATTCCACTGTTGAATTGACCAGCCCAAAAAGCGGTGAAAAGAAAAAAATCCTCGAAATGGCTGAAAAAAACCTTGAATACTCAATCAATCCGCAGAACAGCCCGCTTGTTGCGCTCAAAAACGCCCTGTTTTTGCCAGCCACCCCAAAAATAATTGAGTGCTTTGACGTCTCACACCTTGGCGGCACAAACACCACCGCATCAATGGTTTCCTTCCTTGGCGGAAAACCAAACAAAGCACAGTATAGGCGGTTCAAAATCCTCACAGTTGAAGGAATAGACGACTATGCATCAATGCAGGAAGTTGTTGGCCGGCGCTACAAAAGGCAAATTGAAGAAAAGCAAAACCTTCCCGACCTTATCCTGATTGACGGCGGCAAGGGGCAGCTGTCGGCAGCAATAAAAATCATCCTTGGCTTGGGTTTGCGCATTCCGGTTGTGGGCTTGGCAAAGCGAAATGAAGAACTGTTTATTCAAGCAAGGCAAACGCCGATTATCCTTGACAAAAACTCTGCTGCCCTGAAACTGTTGACAAGCATCAGAGACGAAGCGCACAGGTTTGCGATAAAATACCAGAAAAAGCGGCGAGAAATGGAGATAAAGCTAGCTTAAATCACTTTTCTTTGCAATTTTATTTATGCAAAAATTCGAGCTCCACGCGGAATTTGAGCCAAAAGGCGACCAAGGGAAAGCCATCAAGGAACTGGTGGACGGAGTGAAAACCGGCGGCCAGCAGACGCTTTTGGGAATAACGGGTTCCGGGAAGACATTCAGTATAGCCTGTGTGATTGAAAAAGTGCAGAAGCCAACACTTGTGCTTGCACACAACAAAACCCTTGCAGCACAGCTATACAACGAGTTTAAAAGTTTTTTCCCAAAAAACGCTGTGCACTACTTTGTTTCATACTATGATTATTATCAGCCGGAAAGCTACCTTGCAGGAAAAGACGTTTACATTGAAAAAGACGCGCAAATCAACGAAAGAATAGAACAGCTCCGCCTTGCCGCCACAAGCGCATTGCTTAGCAGAAAAGACGTGATAATTGTTTCAAGCGTTTCATGCATTTACGGCCTGGGCGACCCAAGCAACTGGATGGAACTCAAAGTGCACCTCAAAAAGGGCCAAAAAATCTCTCGAAACCAGATTATCTACAACCTCGTGGATATCCAGTTTGAACGAAACGACCTTGCTGTTGAACCCGGAAAATTCAGGGTACGCGGCGACACGATTGACATCCGCACCGCGCTTTCCACGGATTTTTTGCGCATCGAATTATTTGGAGACGAAATCGAAAAAATTTCACGATACAGCTACCCCGCAATGGAATTAACCGAGGAACTCAGCGAAGCAACAGTTTTTCCCGCAAAACACTTTATCATAAAAGACGCCCAGCGAAAGAGCGCGATTGAAAGCATCAGGGCGGAACTGGAAGAAAGGCTGCCGCAGCTTGGAGAACTGGAGCGCACGCGCCTTTCGTCGCGCACAAAATACGACTTAGAAATGATTGAAGAACTCGGCTACTGCAGTGGCATTGAAAACTATTCGCGCCACTTTGACAACCGAAAGCCCGGCGAGCCGCCATTTACCCTGCTTGATTTTTTCCCAAAAGACTTTCTGCTGGTTGTGGACGAATCGCACGTGACATTGCCACAGGTAAAGGGAATGGTAAAAGGCGACCACTCAAGAAAACAATCGCTGATAGAGTACGGCTTCCGCCTGCCAAGCGCCTATGACAACCGCCCATTGACGTTTGAAGAATTTGAAAAATACCTTAAAAACGTAATTTACACTTCGGCAACTCCGGCAGAATACGAAAAACAGCACTCAAAACAGATTGTCGAGCAAATTATCCGCCCAACGGGGCTTGTTGACCCGCAAATAATTTTGAGGCCAACAAAAAACCAGTTAAAAGATTTAATGAACGAAATCAGCGAAACGGCAAAAAAAGGCTTTCGCACCCTTGTGACAACTCTGACAAAAAAAATGGCAGAAGACCTCACCGAGTACCTTGCAAAAAACGGCATAAACACGCGTTACCTGCACGCGGAAATCGATACCCTTGAAAGGACAGAACTGATTCGCCAACTGCGGTTAAAAAAATTTGACTGCCTTGTCGGGATAAATTTGCTGCGCGAAGGAATTGACATCCCCGAAGTCGCGCTTGTTGCAATACTTGACGCGGACAAGGAAGGGTTTTTGCGAAACGATCGAAGCCTCATCCAGACAATCGGGCGCGCCGCGCGAAACAGCGAGGGACGCGTCATATTGTACCACGAAAAAATGACGGAATCAATGCAGCGCGCAATCAGTGAGACAAACAGGCGGCGGAAAATGCAGATTGAGCACAACAAGCGCAACGGAATTGTGCCAAAAACAATAATCAAACCAATCGACGAGCAGGCAGTTGAATTAAAGGACGTCAAAAGCGTGCCAAAAGACAACATCCCCGCACTGCTTGTCGAACTCGAGGCACAAATGGACCTAGCCGCAGAAAAACTTGAATTTGAAAAAGCAATTGTCCTGCGCGACAGGATAACCGCGCTTGAAAAGCGGATGAAGGAAAAGTGAATTACCCACCCAATGGCGTGGGCTTCCATTCAATTAAAAGCCGGGCACATATGCCGATGCTTCATTCCCCCGCTTAAGCGGGGGATTTTCGCCAACATTTTTATAAAAGGTTGAATGATTCATGGCTTTGCCGGAAAAACAATTCCGCCAAAGTGGCCGGCGCGCACTTTTTTTGACACCCAAATTTTGTAACCGGCTGCCTTTATTTTATCACAAAAAATCACGTCCTCGCCTTTCACGGAAGAATTCTCCTTGTCCTCCACCGTAAAAATTGGCTTTTGCTGTGCAAGCTTTTCAATGACTTCGCGCTTTACCAGCATGCACCCCATGCCGGTTGCATCCGCTTCAAACTCGTCGCCCAAAGAAGGCTCAGGGATTGTTTCATATTTTTCGCCGGCTTTTCTTTGCGCAACCGATTCATAGGGCGGGTTTCTCCTGAAATAATGGGCCGAAACCACTTCTTTTCCGTGCCCCAACAGTGTTTCAACCGCATTTTTTGGCAAAAGCATATCAGAATCAACAAACAATGCATAATCCGCACCAGACTTGAGGAAGTTTTCAACAAGCATGTTCCTTGCGCGCGGCAGATAAGTCGAATCAACAAAAGAAACAGTCATCGGAAAAGACCGAAGCGAATCAAGGATAAAATTAACCAGATTCACAAAACAAATCGACGGAATTGCCCCATAAACCGGCAACAACAATGCAATTTTTGGCTTTTGCTGCATGAAAAAATATTCCTCAAAAGGATTTTTATTGCATGCACTTCCCAAAATTTTTTTCCTTTAAAAACCTTTTTGCAAAATGTTTGATAACATGCAGGAATTCATAAAAATCCGCGGCGCGCGCCAGCACAACCTGAAAAACATTGACCTGGATTTGCCAAAAAACAAGTTCATCGTCATCACCGGTTTGTCCGGCAGCGGCAAGAGTTCGCTTGCGTTTGACACGCTTTACGCAGAAGGACAAAGGCGTTATGTAGAAAGCTTGTCTGCTTATGCGCGCCAATTCCTTGGGCAAATGGACAAGCCCGACGTTGATTCAATCGAGGGGCTTTCGCCGGCAATTTCAATCGAGCAAAAGGCAACTTCAAAAAACCCGCGCTCGACCGTCGGCACGATAACCGAAATTTTTGATTACCTTCGCCTGCTTTTTGCGCGAATCGGGACCCCGCACTGCCCCGTGTGCGGCAAATTGCTGATTGCACAGGGAACAGACACCATTGTAGAAAATATTTTCACAGAATTTGAAGGAAAGCCAATAATGATTTTTTCACCGACAATTCGCGGCAAAAAGGGAACATACGAATCGCTGTTTGAAGAATACAAAAAAAAAGGTTTTTCACGAGTGCGGGTTGACGGCATAAATTACAGCACCACAGACAAAATCGGGCTCGACAAATATGCCAAGCACAGCATCGAACTTGTAATCGACCGGCTTGCAGTTTTGGCAGAGAACCGCGGAAGGATAGCGGAAGCCGTCGAAAATGCCTCAAAGCTCTCAAGCGGATTTGTAATTGCCGGGACGCAAAAACACGAATTGTTTTACTCAAAAAAGCTTTCATGCATAGAGCACGAAACCAGCTTTGACGAACTGGAGCCAAGGATGTTTTCATTCAACTCACCGTTTGGCGCATGCGAAGAATGCCACGGCATCGGTTTCCGCCAGGACTTTGACGAAGAACTGCTCATACCTGACAAAAAGAAATCAATACTCAAGGGCGCAATTGTGGCGCCCGGCTATGGCAGCCTGCTTGGCTGGCGCGGGCAACAACTGGCAGCAGTTGCAAAACATTACAAATTTGATATCCGGACTCCATGGGAAGATTTTGAAAAAAAAATCCAGGAAATAATTTTGCTTGGCTCAAAAGAAATGATTCACTTCACCTACGAGTCACAGATGAGCGACTCACAGTTTTCCGGAACAAACAGGTTTGAAGGAATCATTCCGGCGCTTGACCGCCTCTACAAAAAAACAAAATCAGAATACCGCCGCCGCGAAATGGAAAAATTCATGAAAGTAAAAATTTGCGCAAGCTGCAAAGGCCAGCGATTAAAGGCATTAAGCCTTGCCGTAAAAATTGGTGAAAAAAACATTGTGCAGCTGTCCGACCACACAATACAGGAATTGATTGATTTTTTCAAGAAACTAAACCTTTCAGCCCCGCAGTTCAAGATATCAAAGCAGGTGCTAAAAGAAATCCGCGACAGGCTGTTTTTCCTCGTAAACGTCGGCCTGGATTACCTCACATTAAGCAGGCCTGCCGGCACGCTTTCAGGCGGCGAGGGCCAAAGAATCAGGCTTGCAACACAGATAGGCTCAAACCTGACCGGAGTAATGTATGTGCTTGACGAGCCAAGCATCGGGCTACACCAAAAAGACAACCAGAAACTCATTGAGACACTGCAAAAACTCCGCGACCTCGGCAACACGCTCATAGTTGTCGAGCACGACGAGGACACGATACTTAAGGCAGATTTCGTTGTCGACATTGGCCCCGGCGCAGGAGTGCACGGCGGAAAAGTCATTGCAACAGGCACGCCCGCACAAATAATGCAGAACAGCAATTCGCTTACCGGGCGATACCTTTGCGGAAAAGAAAAAATCCACATAAATGGCAAAAGGAGAAATTTTTCAAAGCAATTAAAAATCGTGGGCGCGACAGAGCACAACCTGAAAAACATTGACGTCGAATTTCCGCTTGGGATATTCACCTGCGTCACAGGGGTATCTGGCAGCGGAAAAAGCACGCTAGTAAGCGACATACTTGCACAGGCACTGATAAAAAGGCTGTCAAACATGCAGGCCGAACCCGGAAAACACAAGGCACTTTTGGGAATCGAACACGTTGACAGCGTGGTGATAATCGACCAGTCGCCAATCGGACGCACACCAAGAAGCAACCCGGCTACATACATTGGCGTGTTCACGCCAGTGCGCGAACTCTACGCTTCAACGCGCGACGCACGCCTCAAGGGGTTTTCCCCCGGCAGGTTTTCCTTCAACGTGCCAAGCGGGCGCTGCGAAGTATGCGAAGGAAACGGCCTCATAAAAATTGAAATGAACTTTTTACCGGACGTTTACATAACCTGTGAGGAATGCCACGGCACACGCTTTGACCGCGAAACGCTTGAAATAAAATTCAAGGGCAAAAATATTTCCGAAGTGCTGGAAATGGCAGCCGGCGAGGCCGAAACATTTTTTGAAAGCATCCCATCAATCAAAAGAAAACTCTCAATGCTTTCGCGCGTCGGGCTAGGCTATGTGAAGCTGGGGCAAAGCGCGACAACGCTTTCAGGCGGCGAAGCACAGAGGATAAAGCTCACAAACGAGCTTGCAAAGCGCGGCAGCGGGCGCACAGTCTACATCCTTGACGAGCCAACAACCGGCCTGCACTTTGACGACGTGAAAAAACTCCTCGAAGTCCTCAATTCGCTCACCGACCGCGGAAATACGCTGATAGTAATCGAACACAACCTTGACGTCATCAAAAGCGCCGACTGGATAATCGACCTTGGCCCGCTTGGCGGAAATCGCGGAGGCGAAATAGTCGCTGCCGGCACCCCCGAACAGGTCGCAAAAAACAAAAACTCCTTCACAGGGCAATACCTTGCAAAAGTGCTGGAAAAAAAATAAAAAGGAAAAAATTCCCAAAAAACCCTCAAAAAATGTATTTTTAATAGGTAGTTGAATGTGCATTATTTATATAGTTTAATGTACATGAATTAATTAGGGTGATTTTATGAATATAGACCTAGGTGTGCCCTATGAGGCAATTTTGAAAAAGGCAATTGAAAAAGGCTATGCGGGAAACCAGACCGAAGTGATAAGGCAGGCATTGCTTTCTTATGAGAGAATAATTGACCAAGAAGAAGTGGAACTTGTAAACAAAGGCATTGGCCTTGAAATGCAGGAAATAAAGCAAGGCAAATTGAAAACAAAAAGCCTTTCTTTGATTAAGAAAAAATTCAAGCTGTGAATCAATGAAAGCAGAGTTTTCCGAAAATGCAGAGAAAGAACTGGATGAAATGGACAACAGCCTGCGAAAACTTTTTATAACACACGCGGAAAAAATAAGCTCAATCCCCCCACGAAGGCATATGCGGTTTGGCCTGCCATTCAATGTAGAGGAAGTCACCAGGCAGGCAAGAATCGTCTACAA
>CAYIER010000008.1:0-5240 GCA_964362395.1 uncultured archaeon | reverse complement strand
TAAGGTTAACGAGCCCATTTTCCGCGCCTTTGCACAAAAAGTTATGCTAAAATACTGGTTGAGTCAAAATATTACACAAAGGTTTTGCACATGAAACTCGACATGCACTTGCACTCAAACCACTCCGTTGACGCAATTTCCACGCCAAAAACAATAATGGAAACCGCAAAAAAACTCGGCATAGTGGTTGCAATAACCGACCACAACACCGTAAGTGCGTGGCCGGAATTCAAAAAACTTTCCAAAGAAATGGAGTGGCCGGTTATTTTTGGCGAAGAAATCAAAGTGATTGAAAAAGGAAAATGCGTGGGCGAAATTGTTGGATTGTTCATGAAAAAAGAAATCCACCCAGGCCCATTTGGCAAAATCTTTGACGGACTGCACGCGCAAAATGCCTTGGCAATGGTTGTGCACCCGTTTGACGTTTTCAGAAACGACTTCAAACACCTAAACGAAGCGGTGAACAAAATCGATTTGTTTGAAGTGTTCAACAGCCGCACCACCCTTGGCTCGCACAACCAAAAGGCAAAAGAATTCGCGCAAAAACACAACTTGGCCCAAACAGCAAACTCTGATTCGCATTCGCCAAAAGAAATTGGAATGTCCTACACCGAAGTCAAAGCAGACAACCTAAAAGGCGCAAGAAAAGAACTAACCGAGGGAAACACCAAAACAGTTGAAAGAAAAAGCCCGGTAACCGTTCACTTGACAACACAGCTTGCGAAAATGAATCTGATAAAAGACCAGTGAAAAAAATGGCCACTTGCCTGCCAAAACAAATTTAAACCGCAAAAGACAATTGTTTAATGATAAAATTGAACCGAAATTTGCCGCGAAAGGAAAGGATTAAGCAAATACTTGGACGCCAGTTGCCAAAAAGGCGCTGGCCAGACACCGTGCTTGCAGCAAGGCTCGGGTTTCCATATGGCGAAGTACGGAAAATTAGAATAATGCTTGGAATTGAAAAGGCGCCCCATCCAAAAACCAGGAGAATTTCTGAAAACGACACTCGAAGAGTAATTGAACTATACCGTCAGGGAAACACGGCGGACACGCTTTCAAGACAATACAGGATACATATTGAAACATTAAAAAAAATTCTCACGGAAAAAGGAATACTAGTTAGGGAACCAAAAAAACGCAACAAGGGCTTTGACTTTGACGGCCTTGTCAAAAAAATAAAAGGAAAATGCAGGAAAAAAAGCCGCACTGAAGTGATGCGGCTCTATGCAAAAACCATGATGCAAATCCGCGAAATCCAGCCAGTTCTTGAAGAAATGAAAATGGACAGGCCATTAGAGAAATATATTAAGGACAAAAAAGTTGAAAGAACACTAAACAGGTTAAGAGCCCTTCTTGCAGTGCAAGAAGCAACAGCAGAGGTTTTAAGCAAAAAATTATGGAAAAAAACATGAACCCAAAACCATTTAAGGCAGTAATTTGCAACCCCCAATTAATTTTTTTGAAAACCTATTTAAACAACCTTGACGCTTATTTAATCGAAATTTTATGAAATCATCGCTTGAAATCGCGCAGTCAGTGAAGCCAAAGCCGATTGAGGCAATTGCAAAAAAAACAGGGATAAAAAAAAGCGAACTGGAACTTTACGGCCCGTTCAAGGCAAAAGTTTCGCTTAGCGTGCTCTCCCGCCTAAAGAAAAAAAAGGACGGCAAATTGATTCTTGTCACCGCAATCACGCCAACCCCTCATGGCGAAGGAAAAACCACAATCACAATCGGCTTGGGCCAGGGGCTTGCAAAAATAAAAAAGAGGGCAATGATTTGCCTTCGCCAGCCATCAATGGGCCCGATTTTTGGGGTAAAGGGCGGCGCGACTGGGGGAGGATACTCCCAAGTGCTTCCAATGGAGGAAATCAACCTCCACTTCACGGGCGACATCCACGCTGTCACTTCCGCAAACAACCTGCTTGCATCAATGGTTGACAACTACATTTACTACCACAAGGAAAAATTCGGGTCGCACCCAAAAATCACGTGGAAGCGCGCAGAAGACACAAACGACCGGAGCCTCCGAAACATCCAGATTTGTGCGGTCGGAAACCTCTGCATTCCGCGCGAAGACGCATTCCAGATAACTGCGGCAAGCGAAGTCATGGCGGTGCTTTGCCTTTCTGACTCGATTTTTGACTTAAAAGAGCGCCTCGGAAACATGGTTGTGGGCTTTGACATCGGACAAAAGCCGATTTTTGCCCGCGACCTGCAAACGCACGGCGCAATGGCGGCAATTCTCCAAAAAGCAATAATGCCAAACCTCGTGCAGTCAATGGAGGGCGTTCCCGCATTCATCCACGGCGGGCCGTTTGCAAACATTGCGCACGGCTGCAACTCAATCCTTGCAACAAAAACCGCGCTGAAACTTGCCGACTATGTGGTTACCGAAGCCGGGTTTGCATCAGACCTTGGCGCGGAAAAATTCTTTGACATAAAGTGCCGCGCAGCAAAACTAAAGCCAAATGCGGCAGTGCTTGTGGCAACAATCAAGGCATTGCGAAGAAGCGGTGGCGCGCAGGACGAAGAAAAAACAGACCCAAAAGCGGTTGCAGCCGGACTGGAAAACCTGGTGCACCACTGCGAAAACATCCGGCAGTTTGGCGTCCCGTTCGTTGTCGCATTAAACCATTTTGAAAGCGATTCAAAAGAAGAAATTGAAACAGTCAAAAGAACCTGCAGGGAAAAAAATTACCCGTTTGCAATCAGCGACGCTTTCACAAAAGGCGGAGAGGGCTCAATTGAACTTGCAAAAGTTGCCGCAAAACTCTGCAGCAAAAAATCAAATTACAAGCCGCTTTACGAAACAAACCTTTCAATTCAAGAAAAGATTGAAACAATCGCAAAAAAAGTATACGGCGCAGACGGAGCCGAATTCACGCAGGGGGCACTCGAAGAAATAAAAGTAATCGAACAAAACGGGCTGGACAAGCTGCCGGTCTGCATTTCAAAAACACAGCTTTCATTGACCGACGACCCAAAAATTGTGGGGGCGCCAAAAGGTTTTTTGATCCACATCCGCGAAGTCTACCCAAGCTTTGGCGCAGGATTCATTGTCGCGCTAAGCGGCGACCTCATATCCATGCCCGGGCTGCCCAAAACACCGAACACATGGAACATTGACATAGACAAAAACGGGAAAATAAAAGGCTTATTTTAAAAACTTATAATTAATTAGTTGTTTTTATGGTAACAATCCCTTTTTCCAAGTGGCTTGAAATTGAATTAAAAACCGCAAAAATAGTTTCAGCAGAAGACATTGCCGGAAAAGACAAACTATTCAAGCTCACGCTAGAAATCGGCGAAGAAAAAAGGACGCTTGTTGCAGGCCTCAAGCCAATGTACTCAAAAGAAGAACTCGTTGGAAAAACCGTTGTCCTGTTCTCAAACCTTGAGCCAAAAAAAATCGCAGGCATCGAAAGCCAAGGGATGGTGCTTGCGGCAACCGACAAAGTCGGCAGGCCGATTCTTTTGACAACCGACAAAGAAAGCGAAAGCGGCGCGAAAATAATGTAACCGTTTTTCAATTTGACATATCTTGTTTTTTCTTTTTCAATTCAAAAAACATAAAAATTAAAGAAGTTAAAGCAAAAAATGATGAAACAAGCATTTGAATCATGGCCAGTTGAAATTCAAAATTGATTTGTAAAATATTGAGATATTGGAAAAAATAATCAGTTGAAAAGTTTTTTAGATAAGCCAAATAAAATATTGCCAAAATTATGAAAATAATCGGAATCCAAGAAAAAACCCAGTCTAATTTTTTGTATATAGTCCCTTTTGGAATTTTAAAAAGATAATCCCTAAAATCACCAACAATTCCAAATGACCAAGCCATTGCAATCTTAAATCGATTTTCACCTTTATAAAAAAAATAAACAAACAACCCAAAAAAAAGAAAAATATTTCCAATAAAATAAGTTGAAAAATCCAATCCTTTCCAGCCATTTTGCAATGCGGTTGTTTTATTCGAAAAAATTGATAAATAAAAAAACACTGAAGCAGCAATTAATAAGAAAAAAGCCGCCAAATTCTTGTATTTTTTAAATTCCATAACATTCACCCAATCATCGCAATTATCGCGGGGAACGCAACCAGCGTGCCGATTGTTGCGCCAATGTTTGCAAACGCGACAACGAGCAGTATTTTTGTGACGCTGTTTTTTGTGAAGTCGCCAAACGAATTCAGGTTGCGCAGCGATTCAAAGTCGGCGACTTTGGGGCTCTTAATTTTTGCCTCAACGTAGCCCGCAAACCAGCCGGCTGCCAAAAGCGGGTGCAAAGTAGTGACCGGCGCGGCAATGAATGCGGTAATTATTGAAAACGGGTGGCCGCGCGCGACAAGGACGCCAAGCGCTGACAGCCCGCCTGTGACAAGAATCCAGACCACAATGAAAGAAACTGTTGCCCCGATGCCTTTCACAAAAAAAGCATAGCCAAGCAGGGCAATGAAAAATGCGGGAATCAAATAACCCAAATATCTCAATCTACTTTTTTTTGTGTCAACCGTTTCAAGCACAGACAAATCCGCAATTTTGCCAATGTTTTTTTTGATTCCTTCAACGTGCCCCGCGCCCACAACTGCCACGATTTTTTTTGCATCAATCTGCATTATTTTGTTTGCAATGTACGTATCGCGCTCGTCTACAAGCACTTCTTTGATTGAAGGGAACTCTTTGCTTAACTGTTCCATCAGCTGTGTCATCACGTCTTTTTGCTTTATCTCCTCGATTTTTTCCTTGGTGATTTCTTCCTGCCCAAAACCAAAAGCGGCCAAAACAACAGAATAAAGAAATTTTAGCTTTTCAAAAACACCCATTTTTTTCATTGCACGCTTCAAAGTGACCGAAACGCTGCGGTCAAGCAACGCAATCGGGATGCCTTTTTGCTCGCTTTCGTTTATTGCCTCAAGCATTTCCGCGCCGGCACGGATTCCAATCCGGTCTGCAACCTGCCTTTGAAGGTTTGCCAAAAGAAGATTCACAAGCAACAGATAAGTCTGGCCGCTTGCAATTACCTGCCCCAAGTCAAGCCGCTGCCAGTTCTCGCCGCTTTTTAACTGCGAAAACCTCTGGCTGTCAAGCTCGACTCCCACAACCTGCGGGTTTTCGGCATCAATTGTTTCCTTTACCAGTTTCGCGCTTTCCTCGCTGATATGCGCGGTGCCTACAATGACAATTTCTTTTCCCTCAAAAAAACTTTTCGTAAGAACCTATAATTACAAATATACACT
>CAYIER010000007.1:5176-20840 GCA_964362395.1 uncultured archaeon | reverse complement strand
TCCGGCGGCCTTGGCACTCCGCCGCATTTTCGTGTGGAGCCGGGCCTGATTCATAAGTCCAGCGGCGGTGTTTTGTTCATTGATGAGATTGCCACGCTTTCCATGAAGTCACAGCAGGAATTGTTGACCGCAATGCAGGAAAAAAAGTATTCGATTACGGGCCAGAGCGAGATGAGTTCTGGTGCAATGACCCGCACAGACCCTGTTCCAACGGAGTTTGTTTTGGTTGCCGCGGGAAACTATGAGGCGCTTGAAAGGGTGCATCCGGCTTTGCGCAGTAGGATTAGGGGGTATGGTTACGAGGTTTACATGAACGTTGACATGCCTGATTCGCCGGATAACCGGAAAAAGATTGTGCAGTTTGTCGCGCAGGAAGTCAAAAAGGATGGCAAGATCCCGCATTTTTCGCATGAGGCGGTTGAGTCGATTCTTTTTGAGGCAAGAAAGCGTGCAGGAAGAAAGAACCGCCTGACGTTAAAGCTTCGGGATCTTGGCGGGCTGGTGCGTGCCGCGGGTGACATTGCAAAGGAAAAGGGCCACGCAATGGTTCTTGAGGAAGACGTGTTTGAGGCAAAGATGTCTGCAAAGACTCTTGAGCAGCAGATGGTTTCAAGGATGCTTGATGACAAAAGGGATTATGATATTTTCAAGTTTGAGGGCAGCATGATTGGCCGCGTGAACGGCCTTGCGGTCACAGGGGAGGGGGATGCGGGGCTGATTTTGCCGATTGAGGCGGAAGTGGCTCCTGCTTCAAGCAAGTCTGAAGGAAGAACAATTGCGACTGGAAAGCTTGGCGAGATTGCAAAAGAGGCGGTCCAGAATGTGTCTGCTTTGATTAAAAAATTGTCCGGCAAGGACATTTCAAATTACGATGTGCATATCCAGTTTTTGCAGACCTATTCGGGCGTTGAGGGGGACTCTGCATCTGTGAGTGTTGCCACGGCCGTGATTTCTGCTATTGAGCAGATTCCGGTAAAGCAGTCTTTGGCAATGACTGGGAGCCTTAGCATCAAGGGCGAGGTTTTGCCTGTCGGGGGAATAACGGCAAAGGTGTCTGCCGCAATCAATGCGGGTTTTAGGGAAGTCATTATCCCAAAATCAAATGTAGGTGACTTGGTGCTCACCGATGAACAGAAAGGCAGGATAAAAATCATTCCTGCAGAAAAACTAAGCGACGTGTTTGACAATGCTTTTGAAAAAAGCGCAAAAAACCAGAAGCTAATAAACGGCCTTGAAAGAATACTTTCATTCAATTTGCCAAAGGTCATCAAAGAAAAAATTGAAAAAGTTGTCGGGTGAAATTTTTTTAATCACGCCACAAGCATTATTTTCCCGTTTTTGAACACGAATTTTTCTTTTGTGAGCGTGTTTTTTTCTTTTGTTTTATTGTTTTCTATTTCTATTGTTTTTTTGTTTTTTGAGATTGTCTGGACCTTGCCTATCCATTTTCCGTGATTGTCGTACACCGGCAGCCCGATGAGTAGTGCCGTTACTTTGCGCTGCACGTCAAGCACTGATGAAACCCTGTATGCTATGAATGCTACAAGGAAGCTGATTATAACGTTTGTTGCAAAGAATTCTATTCCGGCAAAGGATTCGCCTATCAGTACCCTTCTGCCGGAGTCGACAATGAACCAGAAAAGAATTATTGCGGCTCCGCTTAAAAAATACTTTCTGATGAAAAGTGCTTTTTTGAGTTGTATCGCGTCAATGCTTTTGCCTGCGACAAAGGATAATGCGGAAATGGCGGTGAAGTTTATGAGCTGCTCTGCTGCAGTTGAAATCTGCCCGGCAAGCCCTTGGCTTGCGTTTTCGTTGAATGCAAGGAACGACGCGTATACGCCGATAATGAATATGAAAATCGTTGTCAGGTAAAACGGGAAGCTGACTCTTTGCAGCGAAATTGCCTTTGTGACGCTTGAAATCACTGATGCAATTGCCTGCTCGAGGCCGGTTCCTTTCAGTATCAGGTATACTCCGATTACCAGTGAAATTGACTGAATAAAAATGCGTTCCATTCCCAAGAAATACAAAACACCCCAAAGCAGGACAACAATTCCTGGGACAAGGAAAACAATCCTTGCGATTTCGGGGTCTGAAAGCGCTTCTTTTATCGAGTAGTATATCCCTTCAACTTCTTTTGCCTGCTTGATTATCACGAGTTCTTTTGACATTACCGGTGCCCTTCCCTGGAGGATTGGGAGCAGTTGTTCGTCTTCTGCTCCGTCGGTCACTAGGATGAATGCGTCTGCTGGAAATTTTTCAAGCACATAGTCCAGTTGTTCGTTTATTTTTTTGTCGGACTCAAATCCAAGCTTGCTTACTCCGGTGAATGTCGCGATTTCAATGTTTTTGTAGTATGGTTTTATTTCGTCAAATTTTTTTACTGCCGCAAAAATTGCGTTCACGTCACTGTCCGCTGGGTCGGCGAGCGCGAGCTTTCCTGCCGCATTGAGATTGTTTTGGCGGCCAATGACCGGCCCGTTGACCTGTGCTTTTCTTCCAAGGTCGTTGTCGCGGTCAATGCAGACAACCAGTATGTTTTCGTATTGTACCATTTTTTTCGCCTTAAAACAATGAATTATAATTGATTTCTACAATAAAAATATATTGGGTTTAGGTGTTTTAAAACCCTTTTTTTGGTGGAAAACAATGGCTGAAGGGGGCTCCAAAGGGCATGGCGGGCACGCCGAATCGTTGGGCATGGAATACGGGCACAGCGCTTCTTTGCGCCATGAAGCAACACATGTTGGCCATGAGCCGCACGCTATTCACGGCGAGCAGTCTTCTGTCGGGCACGGTGAAGCGCACGGCAGCCATGCGGGTCCAATTGGCAGGCAAAAGGCGTGGATTTTTGCCGGGCTTGTTCTTTTGGGCCTGTTTTTTTTGTCCATGTTTTTGCAGGGTGGCGATGAGCTTTTTGCAAGCCTGTTTTGGGTTTCCATGCTGGCTGTTTTTGTTTTCGTTTTTGCAATGTTTAATGTGCTTGTCGAATTGAAGGACTTTGAACGCGCAGTTGTTTTTCGTTTCGGAAAGCTCAACCGTGTTGCCGGGCCTGGGTGGGCGCTTGTAATTCCTGGCATTGAAAATTTCATCGCCGTTGACCTGCGGACCCACACAATTGATGTCGCGCCACAGGAAGTCATTACAAAGGACGAGATTGAAATAAAAGTTGACGCAATAATTTACATGAAGATAAAGGGTGACAACGAGTCCGTGAAAAAGTCGGTTCTTGAAGTAAGGGATTACCTTGCGGCTTCAGAGCTTTATGTAATTTCGCTGATTCGGGATGCGATTGGCGGGCTGACTTTGCATGAACTGATTATAAACATTGAGGAAATGAATGCGCGCCTGACTGTGGGGCTGGAAAAAATTTCTTCTGCCTGGGGGATTGAAGTCCAGGCGGTAAAAATAAGGGATGTTGACATCCCAAAAACCGTGATTGATGCAATGCACAATGAAAAGGCCGCGGAGCAGCGCAAGCTTGCAAGGTTTGAGGATGCCTTGGCCCATAAGAGGGAAATTGAAACAGTTCGCGAGGCGGCCGAGCACTTAAGCGACAGGGCGATTTCGTACTATTACATCAAGGCGCTTGAAAAGCTCGGGGAAGGAAGCTCGACCAAATTCATTTTTCCAATGGAATTGAGCCAGATTGCCTTGGCAATCGGCGGGAAAGCCAAGGTCCGTGACGAATCCGAAATCGAAAGGCTGTTCCAAAAGTATGTTCCTGCAATAAAGGATTTTGTGGAATCAAAAAGCCATGAAAAAAATAATCAAAAGCGCAAAAGGTAGTGTGCCTATTTTTTTCTAAAAGCGGCAAAAATCCCTATTCCTAGGAATATGAGTATTTCTGCCATGAAAAAAACTTCTGAGAGCGAAGGGTTGATTATTGTGGCTGCCTCGATTATTGCGCCAACCAGCAGGAAAACAAATGCCAGTGCGATGAGGATTGTGGTGTCTGCAAAGATGACTGAGTTTTCGTGGTGCGAATACTTTTTTGTTGTAAGAGCGGTTGAAATAACCCCTCCTGCAATCGCGCCGATGAAGTAGCCGCCAATTTCAAATGTCCCGTGCGGAATCAGCCCGACAAACCTTGTGATTCCGGAATTTATGTTGGAGTAAACTATTTCCGCGCCAATCACTGTCCCGATCACGCTTGCGTTCCATGCAATTAAAAAAATTGTCCCGGCGCCGTAAAGGAACGAGAACAGGGTTGCAAGTATCAGCACAAAGTAATTGTTGTTGAAAATGAACATGGTGCATTTTTCAAGCGAGCGTGTCTGCGGGTTTTTGCATTCGTCCATTGCAATTGCCTTTCCAGTTGCCCGTGCCGCGTTTGTGGGGTCAATTGCGTTATAAGTGTTTATTTGTTCGGCAAAAACCTTTTCGCGCGTGGGGAAAAAGCATGCAATCGAGCCGGGGCTTGCCTGGCAGAGGCTTCCACTCGATGGCAGCGCGACAAACCAGAATGTGTAGCTTGCAATAAGGCCAAGGAACAGGAAGAAATATATGAAAAACAGGTCCGAGTGGCGGGCAATGAACCCCGGTGCCCAGCCTGGTGCTTCTATTTCTTTTTGTGTTTCGTCCAAAAACACTCTTTGAAGGAGCGGCACAAAGCCGATTGTAAGGAATGCCAGTGCAAGCACGCTTGAGGAGGTTGGGAAAACGTGGTAAAATATCCAGATGCTGATGCTTGAAATGATGAAAGCCATTGCAAAAATGCCTATGGGCTTTTTTTCAGCAACGGCCGGGCGAATCAGTTCTTCTAAAACCATCAGAAATAAGTAGTGAAACGCAGATTTAAATAGATTTCTTAGGCAATTTTTTTAATGACAAAAAAACTTATTTTTCCTGGCACTTTTTTGAGTTTTGGCGAGGAATACCTTCCGGGAAATAATGCATTTGAGAACGCCGAGGGGGACATTTGTTCGGCGGCTGTGGGCGAGGCCGAGTTTGACGACCAGCAAAAGATAGTGAATGTCAGGTCCGTTGCGCGGAACCTAGAGCCGCTTGATGCGGGTTCGTTGGTTTTTGGGCGCATCGGGCTGGTGACCGAATCAAAGGTTTTCGTTGACATTTTTAAGGCAGAAAGCAATGGCAGCCCGCGCATGGTGCCGGGTGCAAGCTCTGTGTTGATGGTTTTTAACGTCATGAATGGTTACGTTGAATCGCTTGAGGAAATGTTCAAGGTAGGTGACCTTGTGAAGGCAAAGGTAATGGCAGTGAACCGTTTTACGGTTGAGCTTGAAACAAAGAGCGATGAATCGCTTGGAATAATTAAGGGTTTTTGCACGTCCTGCAAGGAACCGGTTAGGAAGTTTGACAACGGGTTTAAGTGCCCGGTGTGCGCGCAGCCGGCCAATAGAAAATTTTCTTCAGATTACTTGGTTTTGCATTAAAACAGCGTTTGCGTTTACACTTTGGCAGTGAATAAAAAAGGTTGTTTCTTTGCCAAAGTGTTGCAGCTGGCACCGCAGACGTGTCCCGCCTGAAGGCGGGGCGATAATATTATTATATGGTTTTTGGATTTATATAAAAGCAAAAAAGGTGAAAAGAATGGAAATTGAAACAATTAGCGAAGACAAAAACTATCTGGAATTTTTCCTGAAAGGGGAGCGGTACACTTTCCCAAACCTGTTGAAAAGCAGGCTGCTTGATGACCCAAGCGTGACGTTTGTTGCAAACAAGCTTGACCACTTTCTTTTGGACAAGACCCATTTTGTCATCCGCACAAGCGGCAAGTCGCCAAAAAAGGCAATTGAAGACGCGCTAAAGCAGGTTGAAAAAGGCCTTGACTCTTTTGAAGAAGGGATGAAGAAAGCGCTCAAATAATTTTTTTAATTCTTCTTTTTTCTTTTTTTTGATTTTAATCATCATTTTTCGGTGAATGGCCAATGTTGAAAAAGTTGCTTGAAAACCTCAAATGGCTTGACCCATTCACATACGTTGACAAGTACTTGTTGCCTGTGGTGAACCCCAAAAACAATGGCACAATTTCGATGGCTGTTTACATTGTTTCCGCGTTTGTTTTTGCGTTCATTATTTTCAACCTCCTTGGGCTGCTCCTTGGCACGAGTTCGCCGATGGTGATTGTTGTAAGCGACAGCATGGAGCCGGTTCTTTTCCGCGGAGACGTTGTTTTTATTTCCGGCGTGAAACCATCTGGCATTAAGGCTCAGTCAGTTGAACTGAAATTGGTGCTCGTTGATGCGCTTCCGCTGCAGGCATATGCAAGGCCGCTTTGCACAAAAACCGGTTTTGCGCAGGAAGTTGACTGTGCCCCGCTGCCGTTAAGCTGTCCAGCCAATTACAACACGACTTCAATACAGTTTTATCAGGGCAAAAAACTTCCTGTTGAAAAATCCGGTGACATCATTGTTTACAATTCGAACACTCTTGGCGAGCCGATTATCCACCGTGTTGTTTCAAAAATAAACGCAAACGATGGCACATACCTTTTGACCAAGGGGGACAACTTATGCAATTCAAAAATTGACCAAGAGGTCGGCATTACGCGCGGCGCAATTAGGGCAGACAAAATTCAGGGAAAGGCGCTTTTCTGGCTGCCAAGAATCGGGTGCGTGAAACTCTGGGTTTTTGATGACTTGTTGAGCCTGATTGTCCGTGGAAAGCTGCCGGCCGCTTTTTCGGGAATATGTTGAACCTGATAAAACGATTTTTAAGGATATGAGGAACATTAATCAAAAGAGGGGTTTGTTCGTGGAGCTTGTTTTGGAGAATGCTGTTTCTTTTAAGAAAAGCGTTGACGCGATTTCTGTGCTTATTGACGAGGCAGAATTTGACGTCAGTGAAACTGGCCTGCAGTTAAAGGCAACTGACCCAAGCCAGATTGCAATGATTGATTATTCGCTTGACAAAAAGGCCTTTAAGGAATACAAAATTGACGGCGAGACAAAGCTTGGCATTGACCTTGATTTTTTTGGCTCGGTTTTAAATCGGGCAAAGGCAGGGGATTCGCTGCGCCTGTCATTAAACGAGCAGAAGTCAAAGCTTTTGGTTTCTTTTGTCGGGAGCCAGAAAAGGGTTTTTGAGGTCCCACTCATTGACATTAGTTCCTCAAAACTGCCTAGCCCAAAAATTGATTTTGACGCGGAAATAAAGCTTAACGCGGATGTTTTAAAGGACGGTTTAAAGGACGCTGCCCTCATCAGCACGCATATCACACTTGGCGTGGATGAGGAAAAGTTTTTCATGAAAGCGCACTCGAGCAAAGGGAAGGTCAACAACGAGGCGCTTGCAAAGGACAACAAGTCAATTTACGAAATAAAATCAAAGCGGGAGGCAGAGGCAATGTTTCCGCTGGACTACCTTGCAGACATGGTCAAGGCCTCGTCAGCAGAGGGGCCTGTCACCGTGAAGCTCAAAAACAATGCCCCCGTGCAGGTCTCATACGAAATCGACAAGGCAAAAATCAGCTACTTCTTGGCGCCCCGCATAGAAAGCGAGTGAAAAAATAGCTGGAACCGCCAAAAACCATACTTTTTATTGAATCGCCCAAACATAGGTTTTTTTATAAGTTTGGTTGATTCATTAATTTATGAAGATTCCTTTGCACAACAGGCTGAAGCGCACTCTTCACAAGGATATTGCAGAACTGCAGGACATTGTGGTTGAAACTGTATATTCGCTTGAAGAAAATGCGGTTTTGCACGGCGGCACAGCCATCTGGCGGTGCTTTGGCGGAAACAGGTTTTCAGAGGATTTGGACTTTTATATAAAGCCCAAGGCGGATTTTAAGGAATTGCTAGAAAAAAAACTTGGGTTGCTTGGTTTAAAAATCACAAAATTCCGCAAAACAGAAAACGCAGTTTATTCAAAAATTGAAAAAGAAAAAGTCAGTGTTGCATTGGAAATTGCTTTGCGTGAATTCAAAAAGCCGGCTGTTTCTGAATACGAAAAAGCAGACGGCACTTCAATTGATATTTTTACCCCTTCTGCTGATGAATTGCTGGTTGAAAAACTGAATGCATTCAAAAACCGCAGGCTGATTCGGGACATTTATGACGTTTTTCATTTGAGCCGCTTTTCTTCAAATGATGAAAAATTTTCCAAAATGGTTGCTGGTTTGCTTGAAAATCTTCCAAAACCGGCTGATGAACAAAACCTCAAAAATTTGGTTTTGGCAGGCGCTGTCCCTTCATTTGAACAAATGGCTGTTGTTTTGAAAAGGAGGTTTTTGCAGTGAAGTACATTTCAGATTTTGTCAGGCATTTTGGCGGCCGCGAAGTGTTTTCAATTCGTGATGCGCGGATTTTTTTGAAGCAAAAAAAAATTTCAAGGCAATACCTGTATTTTTTGATTCATTACCTGCAAAAAAAAGGAAAACTCCGCAAAATCGCCAAAGGGTTTTATTCTTTTAAAGATGACATTTTGGTTTGCGGGTTTGCTTTTTCGCCTTTTTATTATGGGCTGCACCAGGCCCTTTCGTTCCACAATGTGTGGGATCAGGCGGCAAACCCGGTGATAGTTACCCAAAAAAAGGTGCGGCCTGGCTTGAGGGCAATAATGGGCGCAAACGTGGTTGTACGAAGGGTTGATGCAGGCATGTTTTTTGGGTTTGAACTCGTCAAGCATTATGATTTTTGGCTACCTGTTTCAACGCCAGAAAAAACACTCATTGATTTTGTTTATTTTCGCCAAAAAATCCCTGCAGGCGTTGCGGGCAAATTATTGGAGCAGTCAAACAAAAAGCTGCTGGCTGCCTACCTGAAGAAATCCCCTAACTGGGTGCAAAAACGCGTGAAAAAAATCGCTGCAAACAAATAAATAACACTTAAACTACAAATTAAATGGTTCAATGGATTTTAAACAAATCGCGGCTGTTTTGGTGTTGATTGTTTTAATCCAACATTGATGGTGTTTGCAAGTGTGGTGCTTGTAGGCATTGGTACGGCTGCCTAATTTTACCCCTACATTTTTGCATATGTTTATATTTTTGTAGGGGTAAGAGTTTTGTATGGTTTTTTTGAAGGAAAAAAGCATCTCTGGCAAAAAATATTTTTATTTGACCAAATCAATTCGCTTACCGGGCAGTGGGGTTAAAACTATCCAGAAACTGGTTAAAAAGGGCGAGTCAAGGGAAAAATTTGCCACTTGGTTTGAGGGTCAGGAAATAAAAATCATCTGTGACTGGGCTGCAAAAGCGTACCGCAAGGATTCTGTTTTCACTGAAGGCAAAATTAGGAAAATCGAGGAAATCCGCTTAAATTACAAAAAAATCCTGAAAAAGCTTTCAAAAAACCAGCTAAAGGACTTGTTTGACCGGTTTACTGCAAATTTTACTTATGAATCAAATGCAATTGAGGGAAACTCGCTTACATTAAAAGACGTTGCCATTGTTTTGTTTGAAAAAAACGTCATCAAAGGGAAGGAACTGCGGGAAATTTACGAAACAGTCAATTCAAGGAAAGTTGTCGACAAAATTCTGCAAAAAAAATTCAGGGTCACGGAAGCCGGCATGGTGAGAATGCACAGGCTTCTTGTAAAAAACATGGATATTCCGGCTGGCTACAAAAAGGTCCCAAACTATGCCATTGGCAGGGCGGTTGAAACGGTTTTGCCTGAAAGAGTCGACGCTGAAATGAAAAAATTAATCCATTATTTTGAAGAAAACGAAAAAACAATCCACCCGCTGCAGCTGGCTGCAAAATTTCACGGCAAACTTGAAAAAATCCACCCGTTTGAGGATGGAAACGGCAGGGTTGGCAGGTTCATGATAAACGTTATCCTTGTCGATAAAGGCTACCCGCCGCTGATAATAAGGAAAACCCAGAGAATCGCTTATTTCAAGTGCCTGGAAGACTTTGACAACGGCTATGCAGAAAACCTTGAACGCTTTATTTTGGAAAAATACGAGGATACTTTCAGAAAATTTTTTGAAATATACTTAAAATATTTGAAATAACTTTTATTTTGAATCAATCTTTTTCACTCTTTTCACGTGCCTTTCTTCGTTTGAGAACGGCGTTTTCAAGATTGTTTCAACGAATTTGAGCGCGTCTTTTTCGGGTGTGACGCGCGCGCCGAGTGAAATCACGTTTGCGTTGTTGTGTTCGCGCGCCATCTGTGCAAGATAATTGGTCGTTGCCTGCACTGCCCGCACGCCTTTGAAGCGGTTGGCTGTAATTGCAGTCCCTGTCCCTGTTCCGCAGACCAGCACGCCAAACGAGCCCTTGTTTTTTTGTACGGCTTTTGCGACTTTTTTTGCAAAATCGGGGTAATCGCAGCTTTCCTCTGAATTGGTGCCAAAATCCTCAAATTGGGTGCTTTTTTTCGCAAGGAATTCTTTTATTTTTTCCTTTAACTTGTATCCTGCGTGGTCTGCGCCTAAAAAGACTTTCATGAAGATTTTTTAGGGTAATCCGAATTTATATTGATATTACCGTCCCGTCGATGGCTAAGTGGGCGGTAAATTTGCCCAGCCATTGAGTTCAATTTTTAATCTAAATACTACTGCCCGCCTTTAGGCGGGGCACATATAGCGTGCCAGCCAACAAATTGGCAATTGAATAATGGATTGGGTGTTCTTTTGCCATTTTGTTGCGGAGCTAGCCGCTGCAGCAAAGCGATTTAAACAATATGCTGGCAATGTATCTTTGGGGGAAAGTCAATTCGGGTCGATTTTTATGATTGAGTTAAAACAGGTGGATGGCTGGAAGCGCAGCATTGAGGCTATTTCTTCGTTTATTTCGGAAGGCAATTTTCGGTTCAATGAGAGCGGTATTCATCTGCGGGCAATTGACCCAAGCCAGATTGTCATGGTTGATTTTTTGATGCCGCGCGCTAGCTTTGAGCGCTTTGATGTTGAGCCGAATTTTGTGGGCATTGACCTTGTTGAACTCAGCAAGATTGTGTCCCGTGCGCTTCCAAGCGAGCGGTTGAAGATGGATTTGACTGATTCGGAGCTTTTTTTGCACTTGTCTGGAGAGTTTGATAAAAGCTTCAAGCTTCCCTTGATTGATGTGAGTGAGGAAGACCTTGCACTGCCAAAGCACAAGGCAGAGTGCACGGTTGAAATAAACGCGCGGATATTAAAGGAGGCGTTAAAGGACGCGTCCATTTTTGGCTCCGCTGTCGTGTTCAAGACTGTCGGAAAGCAGTTTTTTGTTGAGGCTCGTGGAAGCAACGGGCAGCTTGTCGCGGTGTCAAAGGATTCAAAGCATATCAGGGTGTCCGGTTCAAAGGATGTTTTGGCAAAGTTTTCGCTGAATTTTTTGCAGAACATCATAAAAGAGGCGGGCTCTGACGAAGATGTTCTCATTGAGCTGAAGTCTGATTCTCCGATGAAAATTTCTTTTCCGATTGCAAAAAACGAGTTGAGGTTTTTTTTGGCCCCAATGCTGCTTTAGGGTGATTTGCGGTGATTCCACTTGAGGAACTGCAGTTTGCCCAGAAATTCCCTTTTTCTCTGTCCGCAAAAATGGTTGTGAAGGAATCCGATTTTTCACTTGACGAAATCCCGCAGCCGGTTCTTTTGCGTGCAAAGCTGTTTGTCTTAAACGCCTTGGCTGGTGCGCAGTATAACCCAAAAATTGGCTCTTCAAGCATGTTGTTGCGCGACGAGGTGCTTGCTTTTCCGGTTGCAAAAATTTTTGTGTCGCTGATTAACACTGTTGATGCGTTTGCAAAGTTTTCAAGGGTGGTTTCGAAAAATGTTTTTGCGCGCCTTGAATCTGAAAGCACTGATGTCGTGTTCCGGGTTGCAAATGAGGCAGGCGTGAAATTTGTTTTTGACGGAAGCGGACAGGGTTTTGTTTTTGTCCCTTTGGCGGAGTTTTTGTCAGCGGAGTTTTCTGATGAGGGCTTTAAAATCGTCAACCAAAAAGTGGCTGGCGGCAATGTTTTTTTGCAGAAAAACGAGTTTGTGCGGTTTGTTTCCTCAAAAATCGAAAAGCGGCTGTTTGATTCCTTTCCGCTGGATGTCACAAGCGTTCCAAAGGAATTGAAGTCGATTGCAAAAGAAATTTCGGCATCCGCATTTGAGTCGCGCAAAGGAAAGTTTGCGGGCATGGCGCTTGGCGAGGTTCGGCCTGTTTTTTTTCCGCCGTGCATTGAAAAGCTTTACTTGGACATTTTGGGCGGGCGAAACCTAAGCCACTTGGAGCGGTTTTCACTTGCCACTTTCATGATTTCTGTCGGGATGCCAATTGAGCAGGTCATAAACCTTTACGCAGGAACCCCAAACTTTGACCGCAAGCTTACAACTTACCAGGTGACGCGGCTTGCGGGAAAGGGCGGCACAAAGTATTCTGCCGCAAGCTGCATGAAAATGCACGAATACAAGCTTCGCCTTCCAATCTGCCCATGTGTTGCAGACAAAAAGGTAAGGCACCCGGTGCAGGTGTACCAGTCGAATTTTGGGCAAAAGAATTAAACTTGCGCCTTGGTTATTTTTTGCGCAAAAATCGTGGCGTATGGCACAAGGAAGCTTGCAGAGCCAAGCAGCATTACCACGCCCCAGTCAATTGCTGAAAGCGGCACCGTGTCAAATGCGTTGATTTGCGACAATTGGATTGAAGGAACTGCATTAGCCACGATTGTCGGGGCGTAAATTACAAACAGCTGCAGCAAAAAAGACGCCAAAACCATTTTCAGCAGGAAGGGGTTGCTTAGCGGGTTTCTTTCAAGTATCCCTTTGTTTTCGCCCCTGCAGCTGAACACAAACAATAACTCAAAAACAACAAGTGTCGTGAAAGCCATTGTCCTTGCCTTGCTTGCAAAATCAAACCCCTGCCGTGTGTTCAAAAAATCAATAGTGATTCCTCCTTGGGCATCAAATCCAAGCCCGTAAAAGAATGCCGCAAAAACAACAATCGTTGAAATTATTCCGGCAATTGCAATGAACATGAATGTGTTGTGCAGTATTGTTTCTTTCGGGTGGCGTGGCTTTTTTTCCATGGTGTCCTGTTCGCTTTTGTCGGTCCCAAGCGCAAGCGCTGGCAGTGAATCTGTGACAATGTTCAGCCAGAGCAGCTGTAGCGGCACCAGTGCGAGCGGGAAATCCGTGAGCACAGTGAGGGCAATGATCATGACTTCGCCGATGTTTGCCGCCAAAAGGTATGTTACAAAGCTCTTGATGTTTGAATAAATCCTGCGCCCTTCGCGGATGGCAACAACGATTGTTGCAAAATTGTCGTCCTTTAAAATCAGGCCGGAGGCCTCCTTTGAAACATCTGTTCCCTTTATTCCCATCGCAATTCCTATGTCGGCTTTTTTCAACGCGGGTGCATCATTTACCCCATCCCCGGTCACCGCAACAATTTCTCCGAGTTCCTTTAGTTTGCTTACTATCCTGTACTTGTGCTGTGGCGAAACGCGCGCAAAAATGCTTGTTTCCTGCACCACTTTGGTGAATTCTTCTTCGGGCAGCCTGTCAAGCTCAAGCCCTGTAATGGCTGGCCCCCAAATCCCGATTTTTTCCCCTATCGCAAGCGCCGTCAAAGGGTTGTCCCCCGTGACTATTTTTACCTTTATTCCTGCCATTTTTGTGGTTTTAATTGCCTCTTTTACGCCTTCGCGCACGGGGTCACGCATTGCAACAAAGCCGGCAAAAACCATTTTTTCCTCATATTTCTTGCCTGTGCCTGCTTCCCGAAACGAAAAAGCCAGCAGCCTGTATGCCTGCTTTGCAAGGGCCTCTCCTTGCGCAAGGATCTCTTTTTTCCTTTCCGGTGCGAGCCCTGAAATCTTTCCGTTTTCAAAAACGGATTCGCTGATGCTTAAAATTTTTTCAAGCGCGCCCTTTGAGTAAGCGATTTTTTTTCCGCCTATCTCGTGCACTGTTGTCATCATTTTTCTTTCTGACTCAAACGGTGCTTCGTCAATTCTTTTGAGGCTTTTTTTGACGCCGGCCTTTAGCGCAAGTACGGTGAGGCTTCCTTCCGTCGGGTCGCCGATTATCCTGTACTCTCCTGCTTCATCTTCAAGCTCGGCGTCATTGCATTCTGCGCTGATTTCAAGAAGCTTTAACAGTTCTTTTTCCTTTGAAACGCCGGTTTTTTTGTTTGCGGCCAAAAATTCCCCCCTTGGCTCGTAACCTTTCCCGGTCACTTCAAAAAATTTGTTTCCTGCAAAAATTTTTTCGACAACCATTTCGTTTCTTGTAAGAGTCCCTGTTTTGTCGGAGCAAATCACGGTGACCGCGCCAAGCGTTTCAACGGACGGCATCTTGCGCACAAGCGCGTTGTTTTTTGCCATCTGCAGCGCGCCGATGCCAAGCGTAATCGTGATTACTGCTGGAAGCCCTTCCGGTATTGCTGCAACGCCCAGGCTTACCGCTTCCTTGAACATTTCGTGCATGTCATTTCCGTAAAGCACCCCGACAAAAAACAGCAACACAATTATTGCTGTCGTGATTTTAATCAGCACCGAGCCAAGGTCTTCAAGTTTTTTTTTCAATGGCGTGTCCTCTTGCTGCACTTCTGCAATCAGCCCCGCAATTTTCCCGAACTCTGTCTGCATTGCGGTGCCCACAACAAGCCCCTTTGCGCGCCCGTACGTCACAATCGTGTTTGCAAAGCACATGTTTTTCTGGTCCGCAAGCGCTTTGTCGCCGGTAATTGTTTCACTGTACTTTGAAACGGGGTTGCTTTCCCCCGTGAGGACCGCTTCATCCACTTTGAGGTTGAATGCTTCAATGAGCCTGATGTCTGCGGGAACCTTGTCTCCAGCGGAAAGCACAACAATGTCTCCGGCTACAAGCTGTTCTGTCAAAATAGAATGCACCTTGCCGTTCCTGATAACTGTTGCGCAAAGCGAGGTCATTTTGCGCAGCGCTTCCATGGACTTTTCCGCCTTGTACTCCTGGCGGAAGCCAAGCACAGCATTGAGCACAATAATGATGGAAATGGTTATTGCCTCTAAAATGTCATTTATTATGAATGAAAACGCTCCTGCAAGAATTAGCACTATCACAAGTTTGCTTTTGAACTGGCCTAGGAATATTTCAAGCGGCGAAACCTGTTTTGCCTGCTTTAACCGGTTTAAGCCGAATTTTTCAAGGCGTGCCTGCGCTTCATTTCCCGTCAGGCCATTTGCACTTGACTGGAGTTTTTCAATTGCTTTAACTGCATCAATTGAGTACCATTGTTCGTCCATTGCAGTGCACCCGTACTGAATACATTTGCAGATTATTTAAACGTTGACTTGGCGGCTGCAGTTGCATTTTGTGGAATTTGTTTGTGCAGCCAGCAAATGCTGTGCGTGTATGCTGGTGCAGCGAGAGTGCAGGCGCTGCATGTTTGCGAGTGTTGTGCGTGTGTATGCGTTGCTTGTGTGTGTGTGTGTGTGTTTGCGCGCACTGCATGCATGTGCATCGTTGTTGCGCACAATTGTTTTGGACAAACAACGTAATTTGCGCAATTGCAAATGCTTAAATAGTAGTTTGACATGAACAATGTTACAATACATAAGTTTTTTTTGTTAAAACAAAACGGAGGTGAAAACAAAAATGTCTACAAGCAGATCAAGAAGGTCTAGTTCTTCAAGCAGCGGAAGCAGCGGGTCAAGATCGAAAAGCAGGTCAAGATCAGCGCGCTCTACTAAAAGCAGAAGCAGCAGATCAACAAGGTCAGGATCAAGATCTAAATCAAGGTCAGGGTCACGATCAACAAAGTCAAGGTCAACAAGATCAAGGTCAACAAGA
>CAYIER010000007.1:0-5076 GCA_964362395.1 uncultured archaeon | reverse complement strand
TCAAGGTCAACAAGATCAAGGTCAACAAGAAGCAGGAGCCGCTAAACGGCTCTCTTCTTTTCTTTTTTTTAATTTTTTTGGTTTTTTAACTGCCAATTTGTTAAAACGGGCGCAACGTTTTTTTAATATCTTTTAAACACACTTGTTTCATGGATTCTGTGGCTTTTTTGAGGGAAAAATTCCGCGGCTATTATAAAAGTAATGTAATAGAAGGCCCGCCAGACATTGCTCGCCGCGAGTTTGGCTTTGGGGAGTTTGGAAAAAAAATTTCGTCGCGCCACCTTGCGTTTTCCGGAAAGGGCGAACTCAACCGGTTTTTGCGCGAGCAAACACCGTTTTTCATTTCTTATTCTGCGGCCTATTACGAGTTTCCGTCTGCGCGCCCTATGCAGGCAAAAGTAATGCAGAAGTCTGACCTGATTTACGAGTTTGATGCTGATGACATCAAAACTGACTGCAAGCAAACCCATGACTCGTGGAGCTGCTCGTGTGGTGCGGCCGGAAAGGGAAAGATTTCGAACTGCACCAAGTGCGGCCTTGGCGTAAAGGTCGACGAGTGGGTTTGCCCTGAGTGCCTTGGCGCGGTGAAATCGCAGGCAAGGCGCCTGCTTGATTTTTTGGAAAATGATTTTGGGATTTCGGGCGGCTTTTTTTTCAACTTCAGCGGCTCAAAGGGCTTCCACATCCATGTCCGAAGCGGGGCGTTTTCTTTTCTTTCAAGCACTGGGCGCGTTGAACTGGCAGATTACCTGACCGCGCACGGCCTTGACTTTGAGCGGCTTGGTTTTGTTTTCTTAAAGGGCAAGCGGTTTGTCTGCCCGCAGTTTTCCACTGCCAGTGGCTGGGGCAAAAGGATTCTTTTTGGCCTTTCAGAGTTGTTTGAAAGGGGAGACGCGGAAGAGATTGCTGCATTGGGTTGTGTTTCGGAAAAGACTGCTGTGCAGGTTCTTTCAAACAAGGAATCGGTTTTAAGCGGTTTTGAAAGGGGTGTTTTGTTTTCACTTCCTGGGGCAAAGACCCAAAAATTCTGGCTTTCATTGCTTGGCTTTGTTTCAGAAAAGCAAAAACTGGGCATTGACCGCCAGACCTCGATTGATTCAGCTAAAATCATCCGCGTCCCAGACACGATTCATGGCTCTACCGGGCTTTTGGCAAAAGAATTCACGCGCGATGAACTGGGAGAGTTTGACGGCTTGAGTGATGGCGTTATTTTTTCAGGCAAACCAATTAAGTTAAAATCAGTTAGTGCGCCAAGGTTTTATTTGGGAAAACAGTGGTGGGGTCCCTTTGACAGGCAAGATGCTGAGTTGCCGGAGTTTGTCGGCATTTACCTGCTGTCAAAGGGTCACGCGCAGATTGCGTGAAGTGGTTTTATGGAAATGTCCTATGATGAGGTTCGGAAAATTCATCGCTTTGAAAAAAACACTTCGCAGTTGATGGAAGTGGCGCCGGATTTTTACGAAGAACTGCACGCTTTTTTGAAGCTGGAAAAGCAAAAGTACCTTGAGTCGCTTAAAACTTTTTCTATTGCAAAAACGCGCGACTTCACCAACCTGAAAAAAATGGTTGAGGAAATTTTTTCGCTCCGGGAAAAAAAAATCCTTAACCGCGCGCTGATTGCGTCGCGCACAAAGGAGGTTTCCGAGGAAAACCTTACTGCACAGGAAAAAAAGGTTTTCAAAAAACTCATTGAATTATTGGAGCAGCACAACGCCATTTTGCACGACCTGTTTGAAACCGACGAATTTCCTGTCCAAAAAAGGGCGTTTGATGCCGATGAATCAAAGATTGAGATACTGGATGACGTGCCATCGTTTGTTGGCTACGATATGAAAGAGTATGGGCCGTTTTCAAAGGGCGATGTGGTGTCGGTTCCGCCAAAAATCGGCAAATTGCTTTCGTCAAGAAAACTCGGGCTGCTAAAAGAACAGGGTGGATGATTTTTTTTGGCAAAAAACGGTTTTTTTGTTGCAAAACCAAGGGGGCGGTTCATTAAAGTCCTTTGTGTCGGCTGTGGAAACGAGCAGGTGATTTTTGGCAACGCAACCACCAAAGTCAACTGCCTTGTGTGCAACCAGGAGCTTGCAAAAACCGGTGCATCGGGCATAAAAGTCACGGCAAAAATAATTGGGACATTTGAATGATTTTGCTTCAAATCGTGCTGTCGCCGTTGCCATTGAGCGAAGCGAAATGGCAGTAATTTGTCGCCGGAATTTGCCGGCGAGGCGAACGTTTTTTAAGTTTCCTAAATGGTAATTGTTTGTGGTATTGATGGAAAAACTGCCTTCGGCTGGAGACATTGTTGTCTGCAGGATTTCAAAGGTGCTTGATTACGGCGTATTTGTGGAACTGCTTGAATTTTCCGGTGTCACGGGGTTTGTGCATATTTCGCAGGTTTCAAGCAGTTGGATAAAAAATATCCGCAATTTTGTGAAGGAAAACCAGGTGCGTGCAGCGCAGGTCACAAACGTTGATGTTTCAAAAAACCAGCTTGACGTTTCTTTCACGCGTGTATCTGCGGAAAAGCAGAGGATAAAAATAGAGGAATTCAAGCAGTCAAAGCGCAGCCAGAAACTAATCGAGCTGCTTGCAAAGCAGAACGGCTTGGCTTTTGACGCTGCGTGGGGGGAAGTTGCGGTTCCGTTGCTTGAAAAATATGAAACCCTTTACGATGCATTTCAGGAGCTCTTGCTTGACAAAGAGGCTGTGTTTTCTTTGGTGCCAAAAAAGTGGCAAAAATCGCTTGAGGAACTGGTCGGCAAAAACATTGAGGCGCCAAGAAAGCAGGTCAAGGGCGTTCTTTCGCTTTCATCTCCTTCACCAACTGGTGTTGAGGTGGTGAAAAGCGCTTTGCTTTCCGCAAAAAAAGCTGCAAATAATGCTGACGTTGAAATTTTTTATGCTGGCGGCGGCAGGTATGTGGTTAAAGTAACTTCCTTTGATTATAAAGTCGCTGACAAAGTGCTGCGCCAAACCAGTGAAGCGGCAATCGAATCAATTGAAACTGCTGGCGGAAAAGGGAATTTTGAAAAGCTCGGTTAAAAAATTTCGGGGTGTTTTTTTTGTGGTTACAAAAGTAAAGTTTTTGAAAAAAATGCGTTTGAAAAAAGCGGTTCTATTCACGGGCCTGCCGGGAATCGGGCTGGTCGGAAAAATTGCCGTTGATTACATGCTGCGCCAGTTAAAGGCTGAGAAAATTGCCGAAATCACTTCTGATTCGTTCCCGCCGTCGGTGCACACAAAGAGCGGCCTGATTGACTTGATTAAGGACGAGATTTTTTATTTCAAAAACAAGTCAAGCGATTTTTTGTTCCTTGCAGGGCCGGTTCAGCCGGCGCTTGATGCGCGCGGCTTTTCAATGGCAGAGCACTATGAGTTTGCGCAGGCAATCGTTGACGAGCTTGGAAAAGTCGGCGTAACCGAAATTTATACACTTGCCGGCCTGAATATCGGCGACAAGCGGATTGCGTCAGAGCCAAAGGTCATAATTGCGGCAACAAACAAGCAGCTTTTGTCTGACTGGAAAAAATTCGGCGTAATAGCCGACCGCCCGGAAGGCTTGATCAGCGGCGCGGCGGGCTTGCTTTTGGGTGTCGGAAAAGACCAAGGAATGGAGGGCGCGTGCCTTATGGGTGAGACAAATGCAAAGCTCATTTACGGCGACCAGGGTTCTGCAAAAAAAATAATTGAGCTCTTGGTGAAAAAGTATGGCTTCAAAATCGACATGGGCAAAATAGAAAAAGAGGCAAAAGAAATCGAGGCCTCGTTTTCACAGCTTGCAAAGCAATTGGAAGGCTCGCAAGAAGAAGAAGCGCCACAGCAGGGCCTGACGTACGTCAGGTAAAACTTTTTATTCTGCAAAATTGTTCAAATTGAATGAAAAAATGTTGAAGTAAAAATGCTTGTTTCGCTTTACGATTCGCTTCTTCAAAAACAGCTTGAAAAATTCAAGGGAAAACACGCGCAAACAATTAAGGCCCAAAGATATAGAAACTGCTTATATTTTTGAACGTTTTTATGGCAGTTTGCTATATGCAAAGAGCAATTAAAAGTTCAATTATTTAGGCTCTTTGCTATAGTTGCGGCTAAAACTCCCTTAGGCTCTTCTGCCCTTTCACTGTGTCGCTGCTTGCATAGCGTTCTATTTCTTCCTGTTTTTTTTCCATTTCGTCTTTTGTTTCGCAGATAATCGGCGTCCCGTATTTTCCGCCCCCGCCTGGAATGTAGAGCACAAGCCCTTTTCGGAATGCTTCGATTTTTTTTGCAACGCCTGCGTCAACTTCTGCAAGCTCTTGCACGGGCGCATCCACAAGCACTCGGATTTCGTTTCCAAACCGCTCCACAAAATCCTTCCACTTGCCCTGCACTTTTTGTGCGTTTGGGCTTTTGACGCCAAATGCAAGTTGTATTATTTCTGCAAGCGGCAAAAGGTGCAGGTATGGTGGGCGGAATTTCGGGTGCACTCCTTTTTTTGTGTCTGCAAGCATTTCTATCCTGTCGCGCACTCCGCGCTTGATTTCTGCGCCGCACTTGATGCACCGAAACGAAAAAGTTTTTGCCTGCGAAAGCTGGTATTGTGCAAAGCAGTTGTTGCAGGCGGTTTTGTGGTATTTTCCCTCCATCGGGTTGAGTCCGGCGTTGAGTTCAATCAGTTTCTCGTCGCGCTCCGAAAGCGCCTTCACAAGGTTTTTATAGTCCGGCTTGCGCATTTTTATCCTGTTGAATTCGCGCCCGATGCGGTTTGGCCACGGACTATGTGCATCACTGCTGCTTAAAAAAGCGTAATTATGGGTTTCAGAAATAGTGTCTGCAAAATCGGTGTCGGCTGACAGCCCAAGCTCGATGAACAGCAGTTTTTCCCCCATTTCGCCGTACGCTTTTTTTGCGGAACCATAAAACGCGTAGAGCCCTGTGTACGGCGTGAATGCGTGCGCGGGGCCGGTTATTCCGCCCGCGTCATTTACTTTTTCCGCAATCTGTTCTGCCGATAGGCGCAGCTTTGGGCGGCCGCACATTATGCAGTCAAGGCTGCCATGTCCCAAAAAATGCGTGCGCAACTGCTCTGCGCTTGCGATG
>CAYIER010000006.1:0-21249 GCA_964362395.1 uncultured archaeon | reverse complement strand
TAGCCCCGGAGAGATTCGAACTCTCGTCGCTGGGTGTCTTCCAAGAGCCTGTCTTGGCGACAAAATAACCGATTGCTCGGCTCTTGACCAAAGCCCAGCATACTTGGCCACTATACTACGGGGCTATTTCACATCGTAGTGTTATGGAATTTGTATGCCAAGTGTTTAAAATATTGTACTCGTTAGTTGCTTGCAGCAACAACTCGGATTGTTTTGAAGGCGGTTTTTTTGGGGTTTTAGCTGCTTTGCCAAAGGCAGCCTTCTTGCCGGAATTTTGCAATACCCTCAGCCACCGAAAACTGTGCTGCATAGCGCACGCTTGGCGGGTACTCGTAGGCATAGGCATTGCCTCTTTCAACCATTTTCTGGTTCACAAACTCGCCGGATTCAAGATAAACGTAGCGCAAGAGGCGCTTGTATTTGTCACGGTTTTCAACGTCCATTTCAAGGAAAACTATTTTCCCGCCAACCATTCCTTCAAGCTTTTCTTTTGCTTCAGCATAGCACTCTTCGCCGCGCTCAGTGGAATTGATTCCAATAAGGCGGACGGATTCGCCGCCATCGATTTTTATCGTGTCGCCATCCACCACCGAAACAACAAGTGCGGGCTCTTTTTGGTAAACTGTTTTCGAAACAAGGCAGCCGGAAAGCAAAAGAACAGAAAAAGGCAAAAAAAACCACAAAACGAAAACTGGCTTCATAAAAAAATTGCACTAAATTTTCCCTTTGATTATTTTCTGTATTTCTCGCGGTTGCGCCTTGCCCTTTGTTTCGCGCATGGCAAGCCCGACCAGAAAATTCATTGCCTTCTCTTTTCCGGCCTTCACGTCAAGCAATGCCTGCGGGTTTTTTGCCAAAATTTTTTCAACGATTTTTTCAACATCGCCGCCGGTGACATCAATCAGCAAATTGTTTTTACCCAAAAACTCTGATGGAACAATTTTTTCCGTTGCATACTTTATCAGTGCAAGCTTTGCGTTTTTCTCGCTGACCTTGCCGCTTGAAAGCAGTTCAAGCAGCCGGATAATTTCCGGGGCTTTAAGGCCCAGTTCATTGAGGGAAAGGCTGTTGTAATTTAGTGTTCCAAGCAGTTCTCTTGCCAAAAACCGCGCCGCAAAAACCGGCTCGACTTTTTTTGCAGACTCCTCAAAAATTGTGCTTAACTCGCGGTCAGAGCAAATAACTTTTGCCTCGAAATCCGGCAGATTGAACTGTTTTTGGAAACGCCTTGCTTTCTGCTCTGGCAGTTCTGGAAGCGATTTATTCAGTTCAGCCAGCCACTCTTGCGAGACAACGATTTTTGGGATGTCCGGCTCAAAAATGTAGCCATAATCCTCTTCAGTTTCCTTTGACCGAAGTGAAAAAGTAGACTGGTTAGCCTCGTCAAAGCCACGCGTTTCGCGCACAATTTGTTTCCCTTCACCTGCAAGGCTTTTTTGCCGCTTTTCCTCAAACGAAAGCGCTGCCTCAACTGCCTTAAAGCCAGTCACGTTTTTTACTTCAACGCGCTCCCCACCCCCGATTGAAATATTCGCGTCAGCCTTAAGCGAGTTTTTTCCCAAAACAAAAACATCAAGGTAGCCAAGGATGCCAAGCAATGCATTAAGGTACTCGCGTGCCTGTGCGGCGCTTTCAATGCATGGCGTTGTCACTATTTCAACAAGCGGCAATCCGCTGCGGTTGTAATCGACAAGCGAAAAACTGCTTGACTGCATTCCTTCCTCGTGCACGAGCGCAGCGGGATCCTCTTCGAGGTGGATGCGCTGGATAAGTATTTTTTTTCCAGACGAAAGCACAACATGGCCGTTTTCGCCAAGAGGAACCTCGTACTGTGTTATCTGAAAATTTTTTGCCATGTCAGGGTAAAAATAGGTTTTTCGCGAAAAAAAGAATTCGGGATTTATTTTGCAGTTTAACGCCAAAGCGATTTTTAATGCCATGCCAACTGCTGCCTTGTTGAGCACCGGCTTTGCCCCGGGGTGCCCTAAACACACAGGGCAGGTCGCCGTGTTTGGTTCAACCGCCTGCGTTTTGCACCCGCAAAAAAGCTTTGACATTGTATTCAACTGAACATGCGTTTCAAGGCCAATGATCACTTTTTTTTCCACAAAAACCACCAACAAAAATCCAAACTTTCAAATTTTCAAAACCATTCCGTCTTTTGCCGCCAAAACTTTTCCTCCAAACCCCGCTTGTGCAATTTTTGCCAAATCACTTTTTTCAAGGAACGGATAAATGTGCGACAAAACAAGTTTTTTTGCCCTTGCTTCCCGCGCAATCAGCGCACAAGTGGAAGCGTTCAGGTGCAAAAGCGGCGCATCGGTTTCGGCAAGCGAACACTCAAGCACTGCCAAGTCCGATTTTTGGCACAATTCGACAATTTCCCTGCAATAACCCGTGTCACCGCCGTAGGAAAAAGTTTTTTGCCCCAAAGACACGCGGTAACCGACAGAGGTTTTTGTGTGCCTTACTTTGCACGCCAAAACAGCCAGGCCCCTGAATTTAAAACCAGAATTTGAAACCTCTTTGATGTTCAGCTTAAACGGGAGTTTTTTGAGGAACGGGTAAATTTCAATGAATTTTGAAAAAAACTTTTTGAACCCGACTGGTGCAACAACATTCAGGCTGTTTGACCTGCCTGCATTGAACTTGTGCACAACAAACCGCGCCGCAACAAGAGCCACAAAATCGTTGACGTGGTCCGGGTGGTCAAAGTGCGTGAAAAAAAAATTGTTCACCGACAAAAAATCAAAGCCGTTTTTTTGAAGCGCCTTAAAAGCGCCCGTGCCAAAATCAAAAACAAACTTTTCCTTTCCGACCTCAAGCACATAACCCGCACAGTTTCGCCCTGCACCGCTGATTATCACCCCAGAGCCAAGAACGGTAAGCTTCATGCCCTCACCAGAAGCTTTTCCAGATGCCCATGAACCAGGCCGTTTGATGAAAGAAAGTGCGTTGAAAAACAATCCACCGGCTCGCCGTTTATTCCAGTAACCTTGCCACCCGCTTCGCGCACAAGCAGAATCCCCGCAGCCGCATCCCACGGAAAAAGCTTGTACTCAAAAAAACCGTCAAGAGCGCCGCGAGCAACAAACGAAAAGTCAAGCACCGCGGAGCCAAGGCGCCTAACTCCCTGGCACGCCCCCACAAGGCTGCCGATGCTTTGCACTGTTTTCTGCGCAAGCTCCCCGCGCTCGTAAGGAAACCCAGTTGCAAACAGGCAGTCGATGAGCAACTTGTTTTTTGAAACAAAAATTTGTTTCCCGTTCAAAAAAGCCCCGCCACCCTTTTGCACGGTGTAAAGGTCGTTTCTAAGCGGGTCAAGCACGACGCCAAGCTTTTCGCCGGAATCAAACAGGCCGATAGATGTCGCAAACCACGGGAATTTGTGCGCAAAATTCGTTGTGCCGTCAACCGGGTCAATCACCCAAACTCGCCCACCTGAAAGGTTTTTTTTGCCAGACTCCTCGCCCAAAAAATCGTCGCGCGGAAAGCCCTTTGAAATTACTGAAATGATTTTTTTCTGTGCGGCAATGTCCGCATCGGTCACAAGGTCAATTGCGCCCTTTTTTGAAACCAAAAAACCCTTTTTGCAAAACCTGCGGATTATTTTTCCCGCCTCTTTTGCGGCAGCCACTGCAACCTTTTGTTCCCTTGCAAGCATCAGATTGCCTCCAAAAAAGAGCCCGCCGAAATCAATTCTTTTTCGCCAAAGTGCGGAGCAGTGAACATGAAACCAACCGGCAGGTTTTTTGAAAACCCTGCATTAACCGAAACGTGCGGAAAACCGGCAAGGTTTGCAGGGCAGACAAACAGGTCGGCATAATAGTGCTGAAGCGGCGAAAACTTTTTTATTTCCTCAAAAGCAGGCGCAACAAACGGCATTGTCGGATGCACTATGAGGTCAACTTTTTTAAACGCCAAACTGAATTCCGAAAGGAGCTTTGAGCGCACTTTTAACGCACGCAGGTAATAAGCGTCACGAAAACCGCTCATGCGCGCAAACGTCCCAAGCATCAGTCGCCGCTTGACTTCAAGCCCAAAACCCTCGCTTCGCACGCCGGAAAAATATTCGTTGAAGTTTCCGGAAAGCTCTTTTTGCAGGCCATAGCGCATTCCGCAATAGCGCGCAAGGTTAGTGGATGCCTCTGGAGTGGAAACAAGATAATAGGCCGGAATCGCAAATTTTTCGTTTAACGCAAGCGAAACCTCTTTTACCTTAAAGCCCTCTTTTTCAAGCGCAGAAATTTTGCCGAAAAAAACTTTTTCAACGCCCGCCTCAAGCCTGCCGGTTTCACAAAATTCTTTCACCACGCCGATTGTTTTCCCTTTTGGCTCTTTGCCGGCAAGCAAAGAAAAGTTTTCTTTTTTGGAGTGAACGGTTGTCGAATCAAGCGGGTCGGCCCCCGCGACAGAATCAAGGACAATCGCCGCGTCCTCAACTGTTTTTGCAATCGGCCCGATTTTGTCAAGGCTGTTTCCGTAATCAATCAGGCCCGACCTGCTAAGAAGGCCATAAGTTGGAGTGAAGCCAGCCACGCCACAAAAGCTTGCAGGGCACACGATGCTGCCACCCGTGCTTTCGCCAAAAGAGGCATGCGCGAATTTTGTGAGAAAAGAAAAGCCCGCGCTCCCGCCGCTTGAACCACCACAGCTACGCGTCGCGTCAAAAGGGTTTTTTGGGACCTCAAAACCGACCCCGACGTTCACGCTGTAGGAGCCAAAGCCAAACTCGTCCTGCGAAGTTTTCCCAACAACAACTGCACCCTCATCCAAAGCCCTCTTGACAACAGTCGCATTTCGCTGCGGAATAAATCCAGACAAAACCTTGCTTCCCGCGCGCGACTCGACCCCTTTAACGCAAATGGAGTCCTTCACTGAAAGCGGGACACCCAAAAGCTTCCCCTGAAAGCCTGCCCTGATTTTTTTGCCCAATTCCTTTGCCTGCCTTAACGCAGCGTCTTTTGAAACAAGGCAAAAATGGTGAAACTGCCTGTTTGACTTTTCAATCTCTTCAAGGATTTTTTCCGTGTTCTCCACCACATTTATTTCACCGCTTTTGACGCGCGCAACAAAATCATTTATTGAGATGGTTTTCACAAAACCACCTTTGGGCCCTTAAAGTAGCCATTCTTTTTGTCCCTTGAGTTTGAAAGCGCCTCTTCCTGCGACATAGATTCTTCAACCACATCTTCCCTAAAGACATTCTGCAATTCAACCGGGTGAAAAGCCGGCTTCTCGCCTTTGACGTCAACTTCCGCAATCTTTTTGAAAGTTCCAAGCATTTCCAAAAACTGCGGCAAAATTGTTTCAACCTCTTTTTCAGACAAATTCACGCGCGCATTCCTTGCAACGCGCAGCAAAAGCTCGCGGTCGATTTTTTGCCCCATCAGACAAAACCGCCTTTTTCATTTTCTTTTGAAATTTCAAGCGGAAAAGTAAAAGACCGGTTGCACTTAAAGCAGACATACCCGCGCAGCAACCCGCCCGCAACAAGCTTGTTTGACTTGTCCACCGAAAAATACTCGCTCTTGCAAAACGGGCAAACCTTCAGCCACTCATCTTTTTTCACAAAAAACCACTTTTGTTTTCCTTTAAGCGTCAAACCTTATTTTCAGTTCCCTTAACTGCTTTTCGTCAACCTCGCTTGGGCTGCCCTCAAGCAAAGAAACCGCTGCCTTGTTTTTTGGGAACGCAATCACTTCACGAATCGATTCAGCGCCCGCAAGCATCATGCATATCCGGTCAACGCCTAACGCAATACCGCCGTGCGGCGGCGCGCCATACTTGAACGCCTCAAGCAGAAACCCAAACCTTTTTTCCGTGGTTTCATCTGAGAGCTTTAAGCGGGAAAACATTTTCTTCTGCAAATCAGAGCGGTGAATCCTGATGCTTCCCCCGCCAACCTCAACACCATTTAGCACAATGTCATAGGCACGGCTGCGAACCTTTAACGGGTCCGTTTCAAGCAAAGGGATGTCTTCCTCGCGCGGAGACGTGAACGGATGGTGCACTGCATCAGGCCTCTGCTCGCCCTCGTTCCACTCAAAAAGCGGAAAATCGGTCACCCACAAAAAATTGTGCAATTTTTCGCCAGCCAATCCGAGCTTTTTCCCCAAAAAAAGGCGGATATTCCCAAGCGCGGAAAAAACAATTTTTGGCTTGTCCGCAACAAACAAAAGCAAATCGTTTTCCTTTGCATTCATTTTTTTTGACAGTTTCTGCAAAAGCGGTTTTGAAAAAAACTTTGCAATGGGAGATTCAAACCCTTCCTTTGAAACTTTTATCCACGCAAGCCCCTTTGCGTGATGCACTTTTGACAACTCTGTGAGCTCTTCAAGCTCTTTTTTTGAAAACTCACCAGCACCAGTTGCATTTATCCCAAAAACAATTCCGCCATTTTTGACGGCGCCTTTAAAAATTTCAAAACCCGATTCTTTTGCCAAATCAGTCACTTCAATTAATTCAAGCCCAAAGCGCGTGTCCGGCTTGTCGCTGCCAAACCGCCCCATTGCCTCTGCATAAGTCATGCGCGGAAACGGGACCTTGATTTTTTTGGAAAGTGATTGCTCAAAAATTTTTGCAAACAAGCCCTCAATCAATTCAAAAATGTCTTCCTCTTCAATGAAACTCATTTCCACATCCACCTGCGAAAACTCCGGCTGGCGGTCAGCGCGCAGGTCCTCGTCGCGAAAACACTTTGCAATCTGAAAATACCTGTCACACCCGCCCACCATCAAGAGTTGCTTGAAAATCTGCGGGCTCTGCGGGAGCGCAAAAAACCTGCCCCTGTGCACCCTGCTTGGCACAAGGTAATCGCGTGCACCTTCAGGTGTGGACTTTGCAAGAATCGGGGTCTCGATTTCCAGAAAGCCGTTTGCATCAAAATAGTCACGCACGGTTTTGACAATCCGGTGCCTAAGCCTCAAATTTTTCTGCATTGAAAGCCTACGCAAGTCAAGGTACCGATACGTCAGGCGCGTGTCCTCGTTTGCATTCGCCCACTCTGTCACCTCAAGCGGCGGGGTAAGCGATTCATTTAAAACTACCACTTTCTCTGCAACAACCTCTATTTCCCCCGTTGAAAGGCCTTTATTTTCAGTCCCCTTTGGCCGCTTTAAAACAAGGCCATTTATCTGCACAACAAATTCTGACCCAAGCCCTTTTGCCTGCTCAAAAGCCACTTTGTCCTTTTTTGGGTTAAAAACAACCTGAGTAATGCCCGTACGGTCCCGAAGGTCAATGAATAAAAGCCCCCCATGCAAGCGGCGATTTGACACCCACCCGCACAAAACAACCCTTTTACCGGCCTGCTTTGCGAAAAGCTCCCCACAAGAATGAGTCCGATTCACCAAAAATACCCAAAAATAAGACAATCAAAAAGAAATTAAAAAGCAAGCACTACAAAAACAAAAAAAAACAAATAATTATATAATTATAGATATAATTATTTGAGTGGTGGTTTTTTTGAAACAAGTGGTTGTATCATTGACAGACAAAGGCAATGAACGGCTTAGAAGGCTTGCAATCGAAATAAAGGGCGGAAAAAAAGGTTCGCTCTCGGAAACAGTCGAAGAAGCGCTCGAATTGCTTGAAAAAAAAATAAAACAGCTAACAGCGCTTGAGAGATTAAAAAAAATAGCAGATGAAAACAGGGTGCTTGGAATTGGAAAGTTTGACAGAGAAGAAGCCTATAACAGGAATTAGCGTTGTTGACTCAAATATCCTGATTTATCTGGTTGACGCAACAGACAAAGCAAAGCACGAGAAAGCAAAAAAATTCATTGAAACAATCAAAAATAATCCGCAAAATTTTGCAATATGCCTGCAGAATCTGAGGGAATTTTGTTCAATAGCAATAAGGAAAAAAAACCTGCCGCCGGAAGAAATTGCAGAATACATTGATTTGTTTCGGAACTCTTTTCAAAACATATTATACGACAATGAAGAAGACATACTTGCTGCAAGCGGGCACTGCGCCGCCAAAAAAACAATATTTTGGGACAGCCTCATTGCAGCAACAATGCAAAGAAACGAAATAGAAATAATTTACACGGAAAACACAAAAGACTTCAAAAACTTTGAAAGAATAACAGCAATAAACCCGATGGAATGAAAATTTTAAAACACAAAATAGAATGCGACAATTTACCAAATAAAAGAAATAAAATTCATCCCGCTATGGAAATGGCTGCTTTCTGAATAAATTAACCCGCAAACTCCGCTAGGCTTTTTTGCTGCGCAAACCGCAGCGGCATTGCAGGGACGCCAAGTTTTTTTTGCACCCATTGCGCAAGCTCTTTGTCAAAGCCATGGTAAGTGAAAACCCGCTTTGCGCCTGACTCCTTGACGTACTGGACCAGCTGTGGGAAATCGGCATGGTCAGACAAAGGGAACAGCTTGTAGCGCGAGTGGCGTTTCCAGCCGGTTGCAATCGCGCACGAAACTTTTCGCTTCAATTGGTGTGACAGCGCATGCAGCAGTTCGTCTGAAATAAAATGGGGCGGCACAATCAGGATGTTTGCATCTGACAGGTTATTGTCAAGCGCAAAATAGCCGCCAAGATTTTCGCCAAACTTTTCATAGACTTTGTTCTGCTCAAAAACCTTTTTGTGCACAAGCGGAACCTCACCCAAAAACTCGTTTGAAAACTTTGTCAGTTCCTGCGCCTTTCCCGTTGAATAGCCTGCAAGAACCACAAAGCGCTTGCGCGAAATCTCCGAATTAAGCCAGCGGATCATTTCAGCGTAAACCTCTTCGCGCTTTGGAAAAACAAACTCCGGCCTGCCAAACGTGCTTTCAATAAGCAAAGTGTCGCAGGGCAAAATTTCCGCGCCGCCAAGCAAAATGCTTTTCTGCAATTTAAAATCTGCGGTGACAACAACATCAGTTGAATTCACGATTTTAAACTGCGCCGAGCCAAGGATGTGGCCCGACATGTGGAGCGAGACCTCAAAATCGTCCACAAAAAACTTTTCCCCAAAGCCGACCTCACGGCAGTTTTTTCCCTCAAAGCCAACAAGCGCACGCGTTTCTGGCGTCAGGAAATAATTGTTTGACAAAGTCAGGCCCGCATGGTCGGAGTGGGCATGGCTCACAAGAACATTTTTTTTGCGCACCCCAAAGGCATCAATGAACAGCTCACTTGAGCCCCGAATGCCAATGCCGCGTTTTTCAAAAAACTCCATTACAAAAATACTGCAACGGGCTATAAAAGGGTTTTATAGCAAAAAGCCTAAGTGATTGAACATGTTATGGCTTTTTGCATATGGCAAACTGCAATAAAAAGTTCAAAAATATAAGCAGTTTGCTATAGTGGCGTTTGGCAGAAAAAAGGCAGAAAAAAGGCAGAAAAAAAACGAAAAAAATGGAAAATCTGCCGCTGAAAAAAATTATAAACAACTAGCACCATTAATTAATGGGAAAAAAAGTGGCCGAACTGATTGTTTTATCCGCAAAGGCAATGGAGGCAGTTGACGCCCTGCAGGAGCGCTTAAGCGCAAAGCAATGGGGCGAATTATCCAGAACATCTTTTGTTTACAACACAACGCAGACAATTAACGCTCTCAAAGACCTCGCGGTGCTGTTTGAGGAAATGAACACACAACTCCAAAAAGAAGGCAGTGGCGGCACAACCGAACTAAAACAGCACCTGACCGACATAAAGTCACTCATCACTGTCCTTTCACGCAACAAGGAAATGGAGGAAACGCGCCTTGGCAAGGCAAAAGAAAAAGGCATTGAACTAATCGCAGAAAACGCTGTTGCACCCGACCAGTACAGCTCGCTTGAACAAAAAGTATTCTCAACCGCCCTCAAAACAAGATACATCATTGAGCGGATAAACATACAGACAAAAAAACAGGAAAACTCACCATTTATGGGCACAAAGTCAACAAAAAATGTTTTGGACATTTTAAGCGAAAAAGAAAACGAACTGCAATTGCTTCGCGAAAAAATAGATGAACTACGGAACACAGAATCAATCGCACGGCTAGCGACAGACACGCCCGCAGACTTTGAACGGGAAGTAAACGAATACACGCGCAAACTCCACACCGAATCAAGGATTCTTGCAGAAGCATTTGGCCTCAACAAAAAAAAGCTTTCAGAACTCGAGTACTCTTACAGGCAACTTGAAGCAAAAATCGGCACGTTTGACCAGATACAGTCAAACCACCTGGAAAAAACAATCGACCTTGTGACATCCCTCAAAAAAGAACGCGATTACGCGAAAAAACTAGTGATGGACATCGAAGGCGAAACAATGGCGCTTCGAAACTCGTACACGCAAAAGCTGCTTGGCCTAGAGCAGCAAATCTCGCGCGCAAAAAGCGAAGCATTCGAAAACTACCGGAAAACAATTTCAAAACAAGAAAACGAACTCAAAGACAAGGCAGAGCTCATTTTGTCGCTTCGGGGCGCGGTAAAAGAACGCGAACACAAAATAAAAAAACTCGAAGAACGGCTAGCACAGCCAAAAGAAAAAGGGAAAAAAACCAAGCAAAGCCAATTTTAACCCAAAACTATTTAATTAACTGTTCCCTTTAATTTAACGGAAAAATTTCTTTCCACAGGCAATTTTATGTATTCCCCGCAAGACACTCCGCAAAACCGCTACGATTCGCCCGGCGGAGTCGAGGACGATTTTGGGCTAGAAGGCGAAAGCGCAGTCGACAAGGCAAAAGACATGGCAGGCGGAGTCGAGGAACTAGTCAAGGCACACTGGAAAAAAGCGGTTGCTGCACTGGTAATTTTGCTGGTTTTGTTTTTTGTTTACGACTATTTTTTTGCAAGCATCAAGACGGTAAACTTTTCCTTAACCGACACAGAGGGCGCGCGCCTAAGCGGGGCAGGGATAAAAATACTTGACAAAAGCGGAAACGAAGCGGCAAAAATCGGGTCAAACCAAAGCACGCAGTTGCGAAGAGACGAATACACTGCAAGCGTTTCACTATCCGGATACAAGCCCGTTTCAGGCAAGTCTTTCACAGTTGAAGAAAACCCGACAAATGTCCCGATTGAAATGGAAAAAGACTGGGACATAGAACTCTTGGTGGATGAAGCCGGTTTTCCGCAAAAACTCGTCGAAGGCCAAAAAGCAGGAGTTGACCTAACGATAAAAAACAACAAGGCAGAAGCACAGCAAGTGGAGTTGGCATTTGAAGGGGCATTTGGCGACAAATACATGGCAGCAAGCTACCCTGCGCCAATCCTTGCAGCGCAAGGCGAAACAAGAGTTTTTGTTACAATGAATTTCAAAGAAAACCTGAATTCAAGCCTCATAAAAAACGGCCTAAAGGGAACAATCAGGATAAAAGGGCTCAACAATTCCAAAGCAAAAAAAGAAATCACATTTGACCTGCAAAAATTTGACAGGACAAAAGTAAAATTAACAGGGACGGCAACGTTTGGAACAATCAGCGAGGGAAAGACAAGCACCCCAAAACAGGTAACAATCGAAAACAAGCTGGACTACCCGCTGCAAGAAGTGCAGTTTGACGTGGACATCAAAACAACCCAGTTCGCTGACCCCGCAAAAGCAAAGAAATGGTTCTTGTTTGACACGCCAATGCCAATACAATCAATTGCACCCGGAGACAAAGTCACAGTCAGCATAACAGCAAGCGTGCCAATCGGCGAAATACCGTTTGAGGGAAGCGCAAAAACAGAAACAATCGGCGGAAAACTCCTGGTCCACACAAGCTTTTGGCAAGAAGAAATAAACCTCACAATTGCCGCGCAAAAAAGCAACGTTGCACTGGCATTTTCAGGGCTGAGCACAAGCAACACAGTTTCTTTTGACAAAGACAAGGAACAGTTCCCGCCAAAAACAGGGATTCTTTCAATAAAAAACAGCGGAGACCAGCCGGTAAAACTACTTAACCTGAGCGTCAATTGCACGCCCACAGGAAACTGGAGCAACCCAAACATCGTGCTGCTTTCCCCCACATCCTTTGACGAAATAGCCGCAGGCGCAACAAAACAGGCAAGCTACACAATACAATTGCCAAACGACGCCGAAGACCAAGACAACGCAGCCTGCACGATTTCAGCCAAATACGACGACCCAAGAGGCAGAATAGACAGGCAGCAGACAGACTACCTCTTTATAGTAAAAGCGCAGGTCAATTGACCAAGTCAAAAGCCCAAACAATTTTAATACTTTTTTTAGTTAAAATTTAATAATAAAAAGAGGTGAAGGAATGGTCAAAGAAGAAAACCTGAAGAAAAAAATAATGAAAGCACTCGAAGAAGAAGGCGGAGAACTAAGGTACTCTTTCATTGTCTACGCTTATGACGACAAACTCAAATACTTCTCGCACATAAACAAAGGAGAACTATACACAACAGTCGGAATGCTTGAGCGCGCAAAAAACCAGTTGCTAAAAAGGATAGAAGAATTAACCTAATAAAAAGAAACCTTAACTCGAGAATAAAAAAAGCCTTTGGGGAGAATTGAACTCCCAACCCCCACATTACGAGTGTGGTGCTCTACCATTGAGCTACAAAGGCGGCAAAAAACAAACAAAATTCTGACCAAAAGTTAATTTAATGCTTTACAGAAATGCCCATTTTTCCCACGCTAACGCCAATAATAGGTTAAAATACAACTAAAACAACTATTTTTCATGGCATTAATGCGCAGAAGGGCAAGCCAGTTCCGCGGACCGACACCGTCAAAAGTATTCCAGACAGTTGACATCGGAAGCGGAAGGGCAGACTACATCAGGCGGCAGGCGGAAAAATTCCCGCAAAGAAGATATGCCGCCATAGACCCGTTATACAAGCCGCCAAAACGAATCATTGATTTTACAAACCCGGTAACCTCGGCACTCCAAAAAGCAAGAATTGAAATGGAAGAACTGGGAGTGACCGTGCACGCAGGAACTCTTTCCAGTTTTATTGGCAAAATGCTTCGAAACAGGCACAAAACACGCTACTTCAATGTTGACATGCCGAATCAGTTTTTTTCCCCAAAAACCAGCGAGTTTTTAGGAATTAAAAAATACGGTTTTGAAAAACTATTCATGGAAGCACCAAACATTTTATTACCAAAAGGACAAATTTTCTTTTCAACAGAATCAAATAGGTTTCTGGTGGAACTGCAAGGACTTGCAAAACAGTACGGACTCAGGTTTCGCCGCCTCCCGCCAATTACAAAACAGCAGGCAAAAAGAACAACTCAAATGAAGTCAATTGGAACAATTCAAAGAGCAACAATTATTTTTGAGCCACGAAAATACAGGCAGCCAAAACAGCCAAGGCGGCGTTAAATTTTTTCAAACCCCGTTTTCCCCAAAAACAGTTCCAGCAAAACATCAAACAATCCGCTGATTTTGACCCTTTTTTGCACCAAAGAGTTGCGCTCGCGCAGCGTGACTGCCCCGTCCTTCAAGGAATCATAATCGACAGTGATTGCCCACGGCACTCCGATTTCGTCAACTCGCGCATACCTTTTGCCGATGCTGCCCTTTTCGTCAAAAAAAACGTCAAACGGCGCGCCCTGCAGTTCGCCAAAAATTTCGGCGCCTTTTTCAAGCAAACCATCCTTTTTCACCAAAGGAAACACCGCTACAAAAAACGGGGCAATGCGCGGATGCAAATCCAAAAAAATGCGCTCTTCCGGCCCGCGCTTTTCCTTGCGGAAACCCAAATCAAGCAAAACATAAAGTGTGCGGTCAAGGCCGGCAGACAATTCAAACACGTGCGGAACAAACGCCTCAGTGCCGCCTTCCTCTTTGACTGAAAAATCGTTTTTGCTCTGCTTTTGGTGGCCGCTCAAATCAAAATCCGCACGGTAATTGCAGGCAACAAGCTCTATCCACCCCAAATCTGTTTCAACCTCAAAATCCCATGTCTCCTTTGCATAAAACGCGCGCGCCACTTTTTCAAGCTCGCGAAAACGAATAAGCCTGTTTTCTACCCCGATTTTTTCATAAAACTGCTGCAGGCGCGCAAGGTAATATGCAACAAGCTTTCCGCCCACGATTTTTTTTGAAACAGCATTCGCGCACGAAATCCTTTCCACTTTTTTTGACTTCAACAAAAACAAATTCAATTCAAAATCCTCAAATTCTTCAAAGTTTTCAATTTCGTTTATTTTCTTTGGGTTAAAAAAAACCTCTATTTCAATCTGGCCGATTTCCCGCTCGCGAATCAAGGCATTCCTTGGCGCAATCTCGTTTCGAAAACTCGAACCTGCCTGTGCAATCCCAAGCGGAAGGCTTTTTCTGCCGGACTTAAAAATCCGCGAAAAATCCAGAAAAATGCTCTGGCAGGTCTCTGGCCGCAAAAAAGAAACATTTTTTCCAGCCGCGCCGACCGACACTTCCATCATCATGTTAAAAGAGCGCACACCCCCAAAATCATTTGACCTGCACTTGGAGCATTTGACATTGTGCTTTTTGAGCAGGGCATCAAAATCTTTTGGCAAAAGAGATTCGGCAACAGGTTCGCCAATTGCAGAGCTGATTAAAGTGTCCGCGCGAAAAACAGAGCCACACTTTTTGCACTCCACTACTGGGTCATTGAAATTCGCAAGGTGGCCAGACGCAACAAAAACGTCTTTTGGCAAAACCTGCGAACCGCTGATTTCAACAAAGCCCTCTTTTTGGACAAGCTCTTTTCGCCAGAACTCGACAATTTTTCGCCTGATAGCCGCGCCATCGGGACCAAAGTCAAAAAAGCCAGCAGGCGCGTTTGCATAAATTTCCGCTGACGGAAAAAAAAGTGACCTCCTCAAAGCAAGGTTGATAATCTCTTCTTTTGGCATAAAAAAAACCTTTGCACCAGTTTTAACAAATTGGCAGGTGAAATAATAACCATGTTTCCTTTGCCACTTTGTTACGACGCATACTTGCCTCCCCTACGGGGAGGCAATAATATCAATATACTCTTTATTACCACTAACAGCCCAAAAAGCGGGCAATGCATTTATTCTATTAATACCATAATCTTATAATAAATAGCCAAAAAATCATACATATAGCAAAGAACATAAATAATTGAACAAATTAATTGCCCTTTGTATATGGCAAACTGCCGCAATAGTTCAAAAACAAATACAGTTTGCCATAACAGCGAAAAAACGGATGATAAAAATGGACAAAGTACAAGAACTGCGCAAAAAAATGATTGCACAGACGCAAAAAAAGGTCACAGAAAAGCTCTCCGGAAAAGAAGCAGGCGCAATAAAAGCCGCAAACATAATCGAAGACCTCGATTTTGCATACAACCTCCTTGCAGAGCAGACAATTGAATGGTACTATTTCCACTTCCCAGAACTACAACGCCTTGTGCCCGACAGCGAAACATACCTCAAGCTCGCGGCACACCTTGGCGAGCGAAAAAACTTCACGGAAAAAAACATCTTAGAGCAATACAACAATCCCCAGAAAGCAAAGCAAATCACAGACGCCGCACAATCCTCGCTTGGAGTAGAGCTTGACAAAAAAGAAATGGACGAAATAAAACTGCTCGCAATAAACGTCCAAAACCTCAAAGACGAAAGAAAATTCCTGACAAAATTCCTTGAACAAAAAATGAACGCAATCCTCCCAAACTTTTGCGGCCTCTGCGGCCCGATACTTGCGGCAAAATTTTTGTCAAAAGCCGGTTCGCTAAAGCGCCTTGCAATGTTTCCCTCAAGCACGATACAAGTGCTTGGCGCAGAAAAAGCACTGTTCTCGCACCTCAAAAACAACACCAAGCCGCCAAAGCACGGCTATCTCTACTCGCACCCGCTGGTAAAAGACTTCCACCCAAAACAAAAAGGAAAAGCAGCAAAACTGCTCGCCGCAAAACTATCCATCGCGGCAAAAGAAGACTATTTTGGCGAAGGGAAAAAAATCTGGCCCGAACTAAAAAAAGAACTTGACAAAAAGGTGCTAAGGATCAATGTCTAAAAAACTGGAAAAACTTTTCGACGGGGTTTTTTTGGTTTACGGAAAGCTTGCCACAAAAAACCTTGTGCCCGGCCACAAGGTTTACGGCGAAGACCTCGTAAAAATCGGCAGCGAAGAGTACCGTGCCTGGGAACCCGACCGCTCAAAAATCGGCTCGGCAATAAAAAATGGCCTCAAAAAATTCCCCATAAAAAATGGCTCAGTGGTCCTGTACCTTGGGTGCGCCGAAGGGACAACAGTATCCCACTTAAGCGACATCGTAGAGCAAAATGGCGTCGTGTTCGGCCTTGACATTTCCGCAAAAGTCATGCACAAATTCCTCTACCTTTGCGGCACCAGAAAAAACCTCGTGCCAATCCTTGCCGACGCATCCGACCCATACTCTTACAAAAAAGAGCTCGAAGGGGTCAAGACCGACGTGCTGTTCCAGGACATCAGCCAAAAAAACCAGGTTGAAATTTTTCTCAAAAACGCAAGGATTTACCTTAAAAAAAAAGGAACAGGGCTCCTGACGCTAAAAGCGCGCTCAATCAGTTCCACCGAAAACCCAAAAAAAATCTTTGAAAAAGAAATAAAAAAACTCGAATTCGAATTTTCCGTAAAACAAGTTGTGGATCTCTCGCCGTTCCAAAAAGACCACACATTTATTTATTGCGAAAGAAAATAAAAAAAAGTGAAACAAAATGAAGGCAACTGCTTATGCCCCCGCGCATATCACCGGTTTCTTCAAAATTTATCCAAACGGCTCCACCGGCGCAGGAGTGAATCTGGAAGAAGGCGTCACGACAACAGTTTTTGCAAAACCAGCAACAAAACAGCAAATCAAAATCAAAATCAACGGGAAAAAAATGCGCGCCGACACCTCAAAGACAGTCATCAAAAAATTCCTTGCGCTAAACCGGCAAAAATTTGAAATAAAAGCATTCCACAAAACAAGGCTGCCGATAGGCTACGGCCTTGGAGCAAGCGGGGCAGGCGCACTCTCGCTCGCACTGGCATTAAACAAGGCACTTGGCACAAAACTTGGTTTCAAAGAAGCCCAAAAAATTGCAGCAGAAGCAGAAATAGAAAACGGGACAGGGCTCGGTGACGTTTACGCGCAGGAATTTAAAGGGCTGATTAGGGGGCTGCCGCCGTATCCGTCAAAAAAAGCGGCAAACATTCCCGCAAAAGCCACCCACTGCGTGTGCGCTTTCTTTGCCCCGATAAAAACCTCAAAAATCATCCGCAGCAAAAACTGGAAACAAAAAGTCAACAAAACAGGCACAAACTGCATGCAAGAAATTTCAAAAAAACCCACAACAGAAAACTTCACCCGCCTTTCACGCATTTTCTCAATCAAAAGCACCCTTGCGACAAAAAAAGCCATGAAAGTGATGGAGGCAATGCCAAACGCTTCACAGGCAATGCTTGGAAGCACGGCATTTGCCCTGACAAACAGGCCAAAAGAAACCGCAAAAAAGCTGAAAAAATTCAGCAAACGAATACTGATAAGCAAGATTGCAAAAAACGGGGCAAGATTGCTTTGAACATCCCAAAAAACCACCCGCGGGCAGAATCGTTAAACCAGAGAAAAATGCTTGAACAAGGATTAAAGGAAGGCATTACGGTTCCGGCAGGGCTCATTGCATTTGGGCGCGGAGAAGCCCTCGATTATCTTTTAGGCGAAAAAACAACCACAGCGGCAAGAAAAGCAATCACTGCAGCAGCCGCAATGATGATGCTTTCAAAAAAACCCATACTGTCAGTCAATGGAAACACTGCCGCAATCGCGGCAAAAGAAATAGCGCAGCTTTCAAAAACACTGAATGCACTGGTGGAAGTAAACATTTTTTACCCGCCAAAAAAAAGAAGAAAACTGATCGCGCACAAAATGAAAAAATTCGGCGTCAACGCGCTTGGAACAGAACCGGCAAAAAAAATCCCAGGCCTTTCTTCAAGCCGCTCCCTAGTGGACAAAAAAGGAATATGGCCCGCCGACACCGTGCTTTTGGCAATAGAGGACGGCGACCGGACAGAGGCACTCAAAAAAAACGGAAAAAAAGTGATTGCAATAGACTTAAACCCAAAAAGCAGGACGGCAAAGAAAGCAGACATCACAATAGTCGACAACGCACTCCGCGCCTACCCACTGCTTGCAAAAGAGGCAAAAAGACTTCAAAACAAAACCACAGCCAAACTGAAAAAAATCGTTGAAAAATTTGACAACAGGAAAAATCTGACGGAAAGCCTTGCGGCCATAAAAAGGGGTGCATAAACAATGGCGTCCGAATATTTGCGGCAATTTCTCCATTTGCTTTTTGGCTCCGCAATAATCCTGATTCTGCTTTTTTTGGGAAAAAGCGCGGCGCTCCTTTTCTGCACAACCGCACTGGTTTTTGCACTCGCCCTGTCCCACCTGGTAAAAAACGGGGCAACAACCGGTTTTCTGCAAAAAATAACCGAAAACTCTGTCCGGCCAAGCGAAAAAAATTTTCCCATGCGCGGACCCGTGACGTTTTGCACAGGAATAATTTTGGCAACAATAATTTCACAAACAACCAATGCGGCGCTTGGTGCGGCAATAATCCTTGTATTTGGGGACGGCTTTTCAACCCTTGCCGGAAAAAAATTCGGCAAAATCAGGCTGACTGACCGGCACACGCTTGAAGGCACGCTGGGCGGAATAATGGTTTCATTCGCCATTCTGGCTTCTTTTTTGGAGATTTTTCCGGCACTTTTTGCCTCAACAATTGCCATGCTATCAGAGCTGTCTGGGCTAGAAGACAACATAACAATCCCTGTAACGGCGGCAATAGTGCTTTCCTTAATAATATAAAAACAGAAACACCAATTGAATCTGTAAACCAAAGGGCCCGTAGCTCAGTTTGGACAGAGCACTTCTCTCCTAAGGAAGGGGCCGAGGGTTCAAATCCCTCCGGGCTCGTTTCGCGTGCAAAATCACGCGACATTTTAGTGCCATTCTTTGAATGGCAGTGCCATTGACCGCCGGCAAAATCAGTTGACGTTTTTGCACCATCCTGCGGTGGCAATTTCGTCACGCCTACAGCCAGACAAAACCAAAAAGAAAGAATTAAATCCACCAAAAACATTTAGTTAATGCATGGGTTTTTTTCCGCCAATTTACAGCGACATAATAAACGTACTGGTTGCACTTGCCATTATTGCGCACTTTTTGACCGCACAGGACAACGATGAGCGCATAAAGTTTTCAGTCACAATAATCGGCTTCTTTGCACTCCTGTTTTTGTTTGAAAACGAGTTCTTCTTTGTCCAAACGCTGGTAATCTGCTGGCTGATACTCACTGGCACGGACCTGCTGATTTCCCGCACAACCGCAATCGCCCTGCTCATAATAATACTAATAATCAGCACGGCATCAGCATGGTTCTTCATAATCACATTTTGCTTCTACGTGATAATACTCGCAGGGTTCCTCTACAAGGCATTCGACAAAATCGCAAACCGCGTGAAACAGATAAGCTGAACAAACAAAACCAAACCCTGTCAAAGCACTTTTTTTAAACACAACAGTGTTTTTTTGTAATGGTGACTTTTTTATGAATCTGCAGGAAATTTTTGCAACCGAAATTGCACGATTAAAGAGCGAAAAACTGAACTGGGAGCCAAAACAGCTGCAGGGCCCCAGCTCAAACATTGCAAAGTTTGACGGAAAAAAAGTCATACTGCTCTGCTCAAACAATTACCTTGGCCTTGCAAACCACCGTGCACTGAAAAAAGCGGCAATTTCTGCAGTAAAAAAATATGGCGCAGGAAGCGGAGGAGTGCGCGCAATAAGCGGAACAATGGACCTGCACGTAAAGCTGGAAAAAAAAATCGCAAAATTCAAGCACACCGACGCGGCATTATATTACCAGTCCGGTTTCACGGTAAATTCCGGATTGATTCCTGCAATAACCGGCGAAGGATGGCTTATTGTCAGCGATGAATTAAACCACGGCAGCATAATTGACGGAATAAGATTGTCAAAGGCAGAAAAAGCAGTCTACAAGCACGCGGACACAAACGACCTAAAGCGGGTTCTTTCAGAAAACAAGGAAAAATACAAAAACTTTCTCGTGGCAACAGACGGCGTGTTTTCAATGGACGGCGACATCGCACCGCTTGGCGAAATAACAGAAACCGCACAGCAGTTCGGCGCCGCAATTTACGTTGACGACGCGCACGGCGACGGCGTCCTTGGAAAAAACGGGGTCGGGATAGTTTCGCACTTCAACCTGCACAAAAAAATCGACATCGAAATGGGGACGTTTTCAAAGGCATTCGGCACAACCGGCGGATACGTCTGTGGCTCAAACGAATTCTGCGAATTTGCATTAAACAAGTCAAGGACATGGCTATTGACTGGCTCGCATGGCCCGGCAACAGTTGCCGCAAGCATTGCAGCACTTGAAGTGATTGAAAAAGACACAAAACTGGTCAAAAACCTCTGGAAAAACCGCGAATACTTTGTGAAAGGCCTGCAGGGCCTTGGGTTCAACACAGGAAAAAGCCAGACACCTATAATCCCTGTAATGCTTGGTGACTCAAAGCTTGCAAAAAACTTTTCAAACGAACTGTTCAAACTGGGCATCTATGGCTTGCCGATTGTTTTCCCAATGGTCGCAATGAACACCGCGCGAATACGCACACAGGTAAACTCTTCGCACACAAAAAAAGACCTTGACAAGGCGCTTGAAGCATTCAAAAAAGTCGGTAAAAAATTGAACGTAATCTGAAATCCACTTTTTTGGTTTCAAATATGGCTGTCCCGTCAAAGACGGGACAAAAAGCGCCACTCAGATTTTGCGGGCGTTGCGAACGAAGTGAGCAATTGTCCCGCTTCAGCGGGGCACAAAAGCGCCAGCCGATTTTGCGGCTGTCGGAAAAAAACTAAGTGTAATTTGAAAAAAGTTAAAAAAATAAAAAGAAAGGAAACAAAAAAATGTTTCCTTTGGCCAAAAATTTTCTTTTTCACTTTTCCTTTGCCATGCTAAAAATTGATTTCAGCGCCACAACCAATGCAGCCGGCGCGACAAACCTTGCAAGGTTCACCACAATTGTCTGCATGATTGTCCCAAGCCCAAAAACCACTGTATTTGCAGCAGTCAAATTAGCTGACCCTACGAGTATCAGGGCAATGGACGCCACCAAGAACTTGCCAACTTCTTTGTCGCTTATATTCAAAACCCCAACCACTAGCCCCAAAACAACGAGGGCTAACAGTATTATCCTTCCATTCCGGCAACCAATCCAGAAAAAATACTGGAAATTAGTACCAATGCCGCACCTAACAAAAAGGCATAGCTCCCTAATTTTTCGTTACCCATAATTTGAGTTC
>CAYIER010000005.1:0-24252 GCA_964362395.1 uncultured archaeon | reverse complement strand
AATAAGAGTAAAAGGCCTGGATATCCTGGATGGAACCCCGATAATTGATATCAAGCCTTATTGGCCGCAATATGATAAAGTTGAAAATGAAAAAATACCCGGATGGGTCAATAAATTAGACTTCTAAACATTGCCTGAAATCCAAATGGCACTCCCACAAAGGCCACTATAGCAAACTGCCCATATTTTTGAACATTTTTACGGCAGTTTGCCATATGCAAAGAGCAATTAATTTGTTCAATTATTTGTGCCCTTTGCCATAAATTGCTACTGCCCGTTTCTAAATAATTTTGTTTGCAGTCAGCCAAAACACTGTCCCCAAAACCAAAACTGAAATGCCAGCCGCGAGGTTTCTTGCTTTTTTCAAGTCAAACCCCATAAAATTTTTTAGGACAGAGGCGTTTGCCGCCAGCCTGTGCTTTTGGATTATTGCAAGAAGCATTATGGCACCAATAATGTTTGAGAACACGCCAGTCAAAATGAAAAACAGCTGGTACTGTGAAAGAAAAATCGCCGCCCCAGACAAGCCAATCAGCGGCAAAACATTTGCTGCATGATGCGCACAGCACGCAACCATTGAGCCTCCTGAAACGCCGCCTGATGCAGCTACTTCTGCGGTTGCACCGCCCATTGCTTTTGCTTTCAGCGCCGACCTGATAAAAGAATACAGCCCGGCCTGTACCCCAAAGCCAAACGAAAGCGCCAAAACCCACTGCCACATTTCAAAAAACTGGCTGAATGCATGAGCCAGAGAGTTTGCAACAGCCAAAACCGCAAAATAAAAAACCAAAAGAACAAAACCCGCAATCGCCCCCGCCAAAACATGCCTTGAAATTTTCACCAAAAATCCCCCTAACAGCTCCCAATGACTTCCTCAACCCGCTTAATTTCCTCTTCGCTTACTTTTCCAAGAGCTTTCTGCCCTTTGAGGTACTTGTAAATCGTGCCCTCCTGAAAAAAAGACGCCCTCCACTTTTCCTGCTCCGCAATGATTTTTTCATCAGTGTAATCCGGAAAATTTTTTACAAGGTATTTTATAATCCCCCTGTATGCCGCGGAATGATTGCACCCGCACTCGCGCACAGGAACTGGCCCACAGCAGAACTCGCAAAACGCTTTTGCAGAAATTTTTTCAAACCTCTCCTGCCCTGCTTTTTCCAAAACAATCCCATTATTGTACTCAAGCATCCTGTTCATGCTGTTCAACTGCGCCCCAAAATGAAGAATGCCATCACTGTATTCCGGCTTGCCAGACGGAATGAGCTTTGCTTTCACTTCTTCCAGAAAAGAAAGTTTTTTTCCAGCAGCGGGCTTTTCAGGGGCTTTTTTTACCTCAGCAGATTTTTCAACAGCATTTTTCACTTCATCAGTTAGCCCATTTGCAGGCGTGATTTCTTTTGAAAATTCTTTTGAAACCGCAAGGCCGCTGTTTTTGAGGCACCCAAAAGCAAAAAACAAGGCAAAGAGCAAAATGCCTGCCTTAACCAGCCGGTTCATTTTTTTTCACTTTTTGCCTGCCTTTTGTCCTCTTCACAGCAAGGGCTTTGCAGAAACTTTTTGATTACCTCTTTTGCCTCTTTTGGGTAAGCTTTTTTCAGTTCCTTAAAAATGCTCATTTTTTCCCACCCATTTCCTGGATAAGCCAAAAAACTTTGTACGTTTCAACCGCGTCGTCAAACAATCCCATTGCACGCTTTTTTTCGCCGCTTGAGCCAAATTTTATCCCACTTTCCATCAAATGCATCGCGGCGACAAGCGTGTGCTTTGAAGCGCACCACATTTCGCCGTCATTGTTTTTCACAATCATGCGCATGTATTTTGAGCGCATCTTTCTCACTGCATCGTATAGGCCAATGTATTTCCCTTTTTTTGTTTTAGAAACCGTGAACGCCAAGTGCTCTTCAAGCGCAACCAAGTTCATCACCGCCATGCAGAGTTCCTGCTCTTTTGCCAAATCCATCCATCACTCCTCCATTTTTTTCACATAACAAACAGCAGAGCCACTCCAAGCGCAACCATTGCAATGCCTGCCGCAAGAGTCAGGTATTTTGACCTGCTGAAATTTTTTTCACCGATTTTTTCAACAACCGCCCTGTTTGTGGCCACAAGCAAAATAACCGCAAGCGGAAGCACGAACATAAGGTTGTAAAGCAAAAGGTAAGCCATGCCCATTGCCTGGTTTGTCATCAAAAGCCCGATGATTGAAAAATAAATCCCTGCAGTGCACCCAAAAGAGCAAACGCCAACAATTATCCCAAGCAAAAAAGCAGACGGGATGCTTGCCTTTTCCGCAAGCACTGCAATATGCTTCTTTGCGCCAGCCGGCAAGCCAAATCCTTTGATTTCTGGCCTGAAAAACCTCAGGATATTAAACAACCCAAGAATCACCACAAGTGCGCCAGAAAACCTGGCGGCAAAATGCGGTGTCCCAAAAGAAAAAACCTGCAATAGGCCAAGGCCAATCAAAAAGTACGCCAAAAAAATGCCTGCAATATAGCCTGCCCCGATTTTAAATGCCTGGGCCCTGTTTTTCCTTATGGTGAAAAGGAAAGCCAAAAAGAACAGCAAAACACCAATCGTGCACGGGTGAATCCCTGCCAATAGACCGCCCCCCAAGACCACAAGCGGCAAAAAACCTTGCCCCAAAAAATTTTCCCCCTTTAGGCCAGCGCACTCAATTGGGCCCTGCTTAATGCCGCACACGCGTATTTTCCCGCCAGCCATGACCGCATAATTGTCAATGTCAGGCTCTTCCGCCATCCTGTCCTGGTATAAAACAATGTCCGGAAAATTTCGCGCAGGGTATTTTTCAAAAACTTCCTTCACAATCCTCAACGGCACATGGCCTTCAAGTATAAAGTTTCCATTTATTGCAGTCACCAGGTGCCCCTGCAATTCAACCGGAATATTTTTTTCCTGGTGAAGCAACAGCCACTCCTGCCTTGCAGAAGCATCATTTATAAAATTTTTTTCATCAACAGAAAAGCCGTTTTCCTTCAAAAAAGCCCTAAGGCCCTCAAGGTACATGTTGCAGTGCCCACAGCCCTCGTTTTTAAAGACCACTGCAGTGTTTTGAGCAAATGCGGCCTGCGCCAAAGCCAGCAAAAAAAACAAAACCAAAAAGGAAAACAGCCTGTTCATTTTTTCAACCCTTTTTTTTGCGGTGCATTAATTCAGGCACTCAGCGTACCTGTCCGGATGGTGCCCCAAATGCTGTTTCCAGTCCGCGTCAGAATAGCCAGGCGGAGTCTTGCACTTGTCAGGCAATTCTGCCGCAACGAATTTCTGGAAATTTGAGCCGTTATCCTGAAGCGATGCCGCTGCCGCATTTGGCCCTGAAACATCTTTTCCAATCCCTGTAATTGCAAGCAAGAACAGCCCCGCGCCAAATACAACCAATACTGCAACTATAATGTTTGTTATTGAATCCATTTTTTTTCCCCCGTTTTTTTTTAAAATTTTTTGGCAGGCCGTTAATTGCCTGCCATTTTTTACAGTAATCCAATTTTATATTATCGTCCCGTCTTCAGACGGGACATGTGCAGACTGCAACAACAAATTGGCAAAAGAATAATTGTCTTTTGTTCAAATTGCCAATTTGTTGCGAATCTGTCCGTTTTCTTATTTCAGCAGCCCCCGACTTGGCTTGGGAGGTTCTGCAGGCTTTGCGGAAGCCCTGCCTCACCTTGCGGGCTGGCCTGTGCCAAAGCGCTTCCCTGCGTGGCCAAAACACCCCCGCCTGCCTTCAGCCCGGCAATTGCCGCCTCCTGCTGTGCAAGCTTTCCTGAAATGCCTGCAAGCTGCGTTGTCTGGAATGCCGCGGCAACAAAAACAATTGCCAAAAGCACGGCAACCATGCTGTTTGCATCAAACCTTAATTCGATTGTTTCATTTCCCATCCTAACACCCTCCAACCTGTTCTGGCAACTGGCTTACTGTGCTTGGGGAAATTTCCCCGTTTTGTGCCTTCAATTCAATTGCCTTTTGGACCATTTCTTTTGGGAAAAACATTGTTTTCCACTTCGTTAATTCTGCAAGTATTTGGTCGTCTGACATTTCATTTTCATGGTTTATCAGAAGATGCATTGCCAGCCCCCTCATTGCAGCCGAGTGGGCGCAGCCGCATGCAGGCTTTCCGTCACGTGCAACCAATGTTGTTGCGCCACAGCAGAACTCGCACGCAATGCCTGACCCGATTTTAATGTACCTTTGCTTTTGCGAATCCGTCAGTTGGGAAACCTTGTATTTTCCGCTGGGGTAAAGGTCGCCGTCAAAATTCGACAAAACCTTCATGCTTTCAACCGGATTGTCAAAACTCACCCCAATCTCGCCGCCATAAATTTCAGGCACTCCCTTTGGAATGATTTCCGCAAACAATGCCTGCATGTCCGCAGGGCTTGCACCCAAAACAGGTGCAGCGCCGCCGCTGTTTCCCTGCGGTACGGCGGCTGTTCCACTGCCCAAGATAGACATCAGGCTAATGGTGTTCTGCATCTTGTCCATGCGGTCTGAAACCCCGGACTGCATTGAAAGGTTAACAGCCATCACTGCAAGCACTAGCGCCCCCAAAAGCACAAGTGCAATGTTTTTCTTTATTGCCGAATCAATTATTGGGACTTTTTTTTCCTCCAAAATACCACCTCTGGTTTTTTTTCCATTTAACATATTCTCTTTGATTTTTGCCTCAATTTCTTTCCTTGCCGCAAACTCAATTTTTTGGTCAATTGTTTTCAAATCAATTGTTTTCAAGTTTTCCACCCCCCCCAAAATTGGGGCAATTTGAAGTAACTTGCACTGAAACCATATATAGCGATTCTTGAAACCATTGTTTTTGGCAAAAGCAGGGTTTAAAACCTGTATTTTTGGATGATTAATTATGAAGCCGAATTTGAGGATTCTTGCAGGCATTGCCCTGATTGTCGGGTTCTTTTACCTGTTCTATTTTGCAGCGCCATTTTTGGGCTTTAAGTTGGGGCCTGAAAGGTGTGAAGTGGATTCGCAAGGAACTGTTGTTTCCTGCCCCCACGAAAAGCAGCTTGCAGATATTCAGGCCCTTTTGCCTTTTCTGATTTCAATTGCCATTGTTGTCGGCGCCGCAACCTATTATTTCATGGCAGGAAAAGTCGAGTCAAAAGAGCAATCCCTCAAAAAAAACACCGACACGATTTTAAAGTTCTTAAACGCCGACGAAAAAAAACTCGTGAACCTGCTCATTGAAAACAACGGAAAAATTCTCCAGGCAGAAGCAACGCGCCTCCCGGAAATGAACAAGGTAAAAAGCCACCGCGTCGTGCAAAAACTCCTCGACAAAGGGGTATTGGAAAAAGAAAAAATCGGCAAAACAAACGTTTTAAAATTTTCAAAAGAAATAAAAGAAGGGCTGTTTTAATGCGGGCATTTAATAATTTTTTATAAAAAACAAGGTGTTTTTGTGGCAGAGCTTTTGATGATTTTTGGCAGCGTTTTTTTGGTCAGCCTCCTTTCTTTCATTGGCGTTTTTACCTTGGGCTTGAAGGAAAAGAGCCTGAAAAAAATTTTGCTGCTTTTGGTTGGCTATTCTGCCGGCGCACTGTTTGGCGACGCATTTATCCATCTGCTGCCGGGAGCTGTTAAAGAAAATGGCTTTGGCATACCCATTTCTGCCGCAATTTTGACCGGAATAATTGTTTTTTTTGTCCTTGAAAAAATTGTCAAATGGCACCATCACCACAACCTGTCAGAAAAAACAGACGTGCATTCATTTGGTTACATGAACTTGTTCGGCGATGCGCTGCACAACTTCATTGACGGCGCACTGATTACCGGAAGCTACCTTGTAAGTGTCCCAGTCGGAATCGCGACAACGGTCGCAGTCATTCTTCACGAAATCCCACAGGAAATCGGGGACTTTGGAGTATTGCTGCACAGCGGGTTTTCAAAAAACAAGGCATTGTTGTTCAATTTCCTTTCCGCTTTGACCGCAGTGCTTGGGGCAATAATTGCGCTGTATTTCAATTCGCTTGTGGAAAACTTTGAAGTCCTTCTTGTGTCATTCGCCGTCGGCGGGTTCATTTACATTGCAGGAAGCGACCTCATACCGGAACTCCACCACGAAGAGGGCACAAAAAACTCCATAATACAAATAATTGTTTTTTTGCTTGGCATACTCACAATGGGTTTGCTGCTGCTTGTTGGGTGAATGATTTTTGCATTTAATTGTTTAATTGAATACAAATTCCTTAAGTTCTTCAAGTGTTTTCAAGTCGTTTGCCTGAAGCAACTTGCCTGACAAAGTGTACAAAACGTTTTCAATGAACAGTGCTCGCTTCACGCTTGATTCGTCTCCAAAATAATATCCTCTTTTTAGTTCCTCATCGGCGTTCAGGTGCGTTATTCTCCCGCGCTCTTCAAACCCATTCTCTAAAGTGACCCTGAAAACAAACGCGCCCTGAAAAACAGGAAAGCCATAAGACGGGGGCATTTGCTCTTGTTCAAATTCTTTTTTTTGCTCCGCTGGAATCTCTGCAAGAGTTATCGGCAAAACCAACAGCTCTTTTTCCCTGTCATACAAAAATGCCTTGTGGTCATGCAAAGCAAAAGAGTCTGTCCCGCGGTCACCAATGATTATTTTATGCATTTCTTTCGGATTTTGCACATCGCTTACATCAAAAATTGCAAGCTTTAACCCCTGATACCATGCAAAATCAAAGCCCCGATTTTCCAAAAGTTGCCCTGAAGGGTCAATTGTGTCCTTTCCAACGCCAATCAGGTGCGTTTCGTCAATTGGGTGCAAATAATCCGAGTATCCGGGGATTTTTAGCTTTCCAAGCACTTGGGGGTTTGCAGGGTCTGACAAGTCAATCACAAACAATGGGTCGACTTTTTTGAAAGTCACCAAATAAGCGCGGTTTCCCAAAAACCTTGCGGAATAAATTTTTTCCCCAGGCGCAAGCCCTTCAAGTGTTCCAATAGTGTTCATTTCCTCATTAAGCACATACAAGTTGTTTTTTGATTGTTGTGCCGTACTCCACACTTCGCCCAAAGTGGTTGCAATCCTGAATTTTCCATCAAACTCGTCCATTGAAAACTGGTTCAAAACATGCCCTGGTACGCTTCCCTGCCCCAAAAAACCGATTTTTCCGCCAGCCAAACCAAACTTGTTTATGACTGTTTTTTCCTGGTCGCCCCAAATTGCGCTTTCTGCCTCACCAAAAACAGGGGGTTTTTGCGCAAGCCAAGCACTGGCAGAAATGTAAATGCTGTCAATTGACGCAAAAACGGACTGCGCACTTCCTGCAATTGTTTCATCAGTGAATTCCATTGTGTTTAGGTTTAATGAAGCAATTGTCACAAAACTGGCCGGCGGCATTGGCGGAAGAATGCCAATCTCTTCTGGCCGCGCAATGCTTTTTTCAACACCGTCTTCAATCATTTTTGGGATAAAATTTTCCTCTGTTGCCTCTTTGAGCGCATAAATTTGCGGAAAACTGTTTACTACAAAAAAAGCATTGCTTCCAATCAGCCTTGAAGCCAAATAATTTCCCTCAAACTCAAAATCTTTTACAAGAACCGGGGTTTCCCGCTCACTGATGTCATAAAGCAAAACAGAAACTTTCCCCCCGCGGTAATAGTACGGGTAAGAACTTTTGCCTGAAAGCGGCATTGGCCTGTCGTAATAATTTCCGCTTTTGTTTCCAAAAATAAGCAGCCTGTCTTTTGAAACAAACATTTCAATCGGGGAAATTTCTTTGAGTTTGGTCTTTGACACAATTTTTGAGCCATCAATCGGAAACGCGTCAGTGATTATGAGCCTGTTGTTTGAAAAATTGTAAATGAACCGCCCGTCGCTTTTAACAATATCTGCTTCGTCAACTCCCTGCACCTGAATGTTTGTAGCAGAATAATCTGCCGACCCCCGGGCCGATTCAGCAGCGCCAGAAGAGCCCAAGCTGGTTGCAGCCATCATTGGCGCTGAAAGCGGAATCATTACAATTCCCAAAGCCTTATCGAATATTCCTGTGTTCCTCTGGTGATTTTGCGCTTCCTTAAAAGCCAGAATCATTTCTTTAAAGTTTTCAAAGCGCTTGATTTCCTTAAAATTTTGCTGCGAAACATTTGCGCTGCCAGAACCATTGCTCGTCCCATTATTTTGGGGATTAGCGCATCCTGCCAAAAACACCGTTGACAAAACGAGGCCGGCAAAAATTAAGGCAAAAACAAACCCTTTTCCTTTCACAAAAAACGCCTAAAAAAACTATTGCAGGGCGCCATTTAAATACAGTTTTTTTTAGTTAGGCAAAAGGCTAATGCTTGAAAACTTTGATTTCAACCAAGGTTTTTAAATTAAATTCGCCTTTATTAAAACTGGCGCTAAAAAATGGTTTTTGTGAATATGGTTTTACAGGTTCAGGATTATGCAAAGTGGAGGGTTGCATTCGATTCAAACATTGCGGCAAGAAAAAAAGGCGGGTTGATTGGAGAAACAAAAGTTTTGCAAGAAGTTTCTGGCCCAAAAAAAGTTGTCATTTTTGTGCAATGGGAAAGCAAAGAAAAGGCAAAAGAATTTTTCTCATCAGCCGCACTAAAGCAAAGAATGAAAGAAGCAGGAGTAATAGGCGCTCCAACAGTTCATATACTAAATGAAAAATAAAAAATCATGCATTGGACCCTCTGGTAATTCAATTTCAATTAACTTTTTAACGAAATAAAAATCTGAAGCGCCGCTGCCGGGATTCGGACCCGGGTCACAACCGTGACAGGGTTGTATCCTAACCACTAGACCACAGCGGCACAATTAGATTCTAAATATTCTAATACTGGAACCTTTAAATAAATTAGCCTGCTTGGGCCCAAATCGCCAAAAAATCCATTTATCGAACCAACCGCTTTACTGCCCTTTTTCATCCAAAAAAGCAAGCAGGCTCTTGTCAAATTTCCGCACGCCTTTTGTCTTGTCGCTGGCCACGATTTCCATGTGGGGGTAAGCAAAGTCAATGTCCTTTGTTTTTTCAAATTCCTCAAGCATCCCTTTAACAATTTCGTGCCTTGTCACCCTTGCGCTGCGCAGGTCGGTCTGGTAAATCACATTTATGTTTATAGAGGAATCCTCAAGGCTTAACAGGATGCTTGGCTTTGGCGTATCAACCTCTGCCTTTGCCTCGGTGTTGCTTTTAAGCAAATCAATGTTTTCCTTAACCGATTCCTTTGCAAGGCCATTCTTTATTTTTTTGGATGCCTCCTGCAGGAGCTTTACTGCCTCCTGCCAGGATTTCCGCTCAGCCTTTGTTGCGGGCATGTTTACCCTGTATTTTTTAATCGTATTCAGCGCAACTTTTTCAACAATCTCGACCGCCTTTCTCCAGTTGCTTTCATAAGTGATGCCAATTGACAGGTCATCGGTGAACAGGTCGCCAAGCTTTGAATAATTTATGACCGGGTTTGCAAGGACGAATTCGTTTGGGATAGTGATTATTTTCTCGCTTTTCTCCTGGTGCCCGCCGGTTTTTGTCCCCTGAACCCTGATATACATTGTGTGAATTGAAATAACATCCCCGCGGATATCATTAACCTCTATCCTGTCGCCAACGCCAAACGGGCCGGTGAAAATTATCAGAAGCCATCCTACAAAATTCATGATTGGCTTTTGGAGCGCAAAAGTTATCCCAAAACCAATCAGTCCAATTGAAGTGAGCAGTGCGCCAATGTCCTCAAAAAAACCCATTATGATTATTATTGCAACAATTGCCCAGACAAGGTATGTGAAAAGTTTAAGGATTACTTTGAGCTCTTTTTTTTTGTGGTTTAGTTCAAGGTATTTTGTGATGGCAAACCTTGAAATCACCAAAAAAATCTGGGTGCCGGCAATCAATGCGGCTGTCTTAAAAATTACTGGAAAAAGCGTTGAAACGGGCTTGTTTTCCAAAAACTGCTCTTCAACAATGCCATACAAAAAGTTCCCATAAAAGTACAAAAAAACCGCGATTGCCAGCAAAATAACCCCGCTGATTGCAAGCGGATAATATTTTTTCAATTTTTCAACATCCATGGAACCAGAATAATAAAATTACCGACACTTAAAAAAAGCCATGCAAGGGTTTGAAATCCAATAATTCCACTGTTTTAAAACAGTGGTTTAGGAATTATTGCCTTAAAACTTTGGCAATTGAACATTATTTTTGGTTTCTTTTGCCAAAGTTTTACCAAGAACCTTCTTTCATGCCGCCGGCTTTAGCCAGTGGTTCTTGGCAAGAAAACAAAAAATTACATGTTGGTTCACTTTGCAATGGCCGGGGCAATGAAAACAATTAATGCCACAATCAGGTAAAGCAAAATCGCCAAAAACCCGATTTTTGTGCCAAGCGTCAAAAACCCGTTTTTTGCGGCTGTTTTGACAAACCAGAAAAGCTCCCCCGCAAGCGCCAAAAAGGCAGCCAAAAGGAGCAAATAGCCTGCAGCATTCATCAGCATGGGTGGGTTTATTGTCAAAAAGTGGGCTACTGTTGCAAAGAATGCAAAGTAAACAAGGCGGTGAATTGCCTTCCAGTTCTTTCCGCCAAGCTTCTGCACAGCCCAGTCCGTTGAAGTGAGCGCCATCACGAAAAAAACCGGGTTGGCAATTGCCCCAAAAATCACGGGGTTTTCAAACGGGTTAAGCGAAAAAAACGCGCTGAAAACGTTTCCATTGTAAAAAAACCGCACCGCAAAAAAAACGTGGAATGAAAGAAAAATATACCCCATCACTCCGAGGCTCCTGCGCACATGCCAGTATCTTGCAAACTCTGGGAAAAATTTGAAAACAACGCTTGAAAGCAGCGCAAGGCTGATAAAAGTCGCTGCAGAAAAGCCAAAACTGCGCACCAACGCAAAACCCAAATTAATCGGCGAAACAAAAGTTGTTTGAAACAAGAATTCCAACAGCCAAAAGGCCACAGAAAACACGGCAAATTTTGCCACAAACCGCCAGTTCTTTGCAGCACCCTCAAACAACTTTGGCATTTCAGATTCACCTTTAAACCGGTAAAAATATTTAGCCGCCTTTAACTGCACCCAATCGGGCACTTGTCAATTGCACCATTTTCCGCGCAAACAGGGCTGCCACCACTTGGAAATTTGGCATCTTTGCAAGTAACACAACTGTTTAAACCACTAAATGTTGCATTTTGTGATGATGTGCCTTCCTGAATGCTTATTTGCTCGATAATGCCAATCGCTCCACAAAGATTATTTTTGTTAATTGAATTATTTGACGATCCGCTGGTTATGAAAAGCGGGATATTACTTGAGGTTATGCTGTTGTTGATAATAAAATTATCTGAACTAATTGCCTGGATGCCAAACTTGTCTGCGATAATTTTACAATTTTTTACAGTTGTCTTTTGGCCAAAAAGAAGGACGCCAACGGAGAGTGGCTGGGTTAAACGTATAGTATTATTTTTACAATTCAAAGTAATATTTTGGCCTCCAAGAAAAAAACAGATTACTGTTGTGGGGTCATCAATGTCCTGTGTCAAATAATATGTTTTATCCGCTTGCATGCCCGCCCCGCACAAGCTTATTGGTATTGCATCCCTCACCGCCCTGCACGTGTTTTGTAGTGTGTTGTCACAGATGAACGTGTTTCCCCTGACAGTTACAGTGTTAGTTATGCACTCTTGTTCTGGGAATTTTGCGCAAAGCGCGTGTGCGGTTGCAAGGAGTGTTTCCGGCTCAGCCGAGCTTGTTAAAGAAATTATTATCCCGATTAATATGACCGCAACAAGAATGGCTCCGCCAATCAAAAGCAGGTATTCCAAAGAGCTTTGAGCTTTACCCATGCTTAAAGATTATTTTTTCTAATATATAACAATTCCTGCATGGCTAAAGCCTTCGGCTATTGGCTTCTTTTTAAAAGAATACTAAAAAGAAAAAAAATAAAAAAAAGAACTTCCCTAAATCCGTTTTAAACTCAAGAATTAGTATCTATTCTTTTTTTTTGCGTAACAGTCTCTGCAAAACACTGGTCTTGTGCCGTCCGGTTTGAATGGGACAGTTGCTTCCTTGCCGCAGCTGCTGCAAGTTATCTTGAAGGACTCCCTTGGTCCGCCAGAGAATCTGTTTTCTCTACCAAATTCCATTTTTTGATTCACCCTTTTTTTTTCTAAAATTTGCGGAAAACCCCTCAAATAAGCCAAAATCACGGCATATTTGGTGAAATTCCCGCAACAGGCATTTTTTGCCTAAACCAATATGCTTGAGGAAGTATTAATATCTTATCTTTTATACAAAAAAAAGGGGGAAAATGGGGGTTAATTGTTCTTCCCAAGTTCCTTTATTCTTTCGCTTATCCCCGCAATTTCCTTTTCAAGGTTCTCCTTATACTCCTTTAACATTTCGACTTTTTCCTCCCTTGTAAGGAAACTCCTGTAATCCGGGCCAGAATAGTTGCACATTTTTTTCGCCTCCAAAAACGAATTAATATCGTGTATGCGATATGTGTGGTGTTTTGTTTTTAAACATATCGTGTGTACGATAGATTTTCTGCTTGCTGTCGGATTAAAAGACTGTTTGCCAAAGAATTGTTTTTGTATGCTGTCCTTCAAAAAGCATGTCCTTGTCTGCACCAACGAAAAGCCGCTGCATTGCGGGGAAAAGGGAGGGCTTCAATTATTGGAGGCATTCCGGCAAGAGGTGAAAAATAGAAACCTTCAAAGTGAAATTTATGCCACAAAAACTGGCTGCACAAGTCAGCACCACTGCGGCCCAACGGTAATAATTTACCCGGACGGAGTGTGGTATAAGGAAGTCACAACCGCGGACGTACCGGAAATCATCGAGTCACACCTTCTTGGCGGAAAAATCGTTGCGCGCCTCTACAACAAGGAAATCGGGCTGAAAAAATAGGTTTTCCAACGACTTTATTAAATAAGTTATCAGTCTTTTTTTATTGGTGCAATGATGCAGGGGAGGCATGCAAAAGAACCGGCAAGGGCGAGGGCCGCAAAAGCGCACCGATTTAGGGAAGCACGCCAAAGAGCAGCTATATGGTATATGGAATCCCGAGAAAGCCTTATTCCAAAAAGGCTTGCAATGCTTCAGAAAATGACTGAGGCCGTTGATGTAAAGTTTCAAGAAAACACCAGGCTTTCAAAGAGTTTTTTGAAGCGGCATTCAGCTAAAAATTTTACTCAAGAAGAACTTGAAGTGCAATTTATTCGGTTACGGAATACGGATAGGGCGTTATTGGAACAAATAAGGAGTTTGAATAGGGAAGTTGCAAAAATTGATAAATTGGTAAAACAGCATAAGGTTTCTGGGATCAAAGATAATTGGTGGGGCGATATTGAAAAATGGCTGGAAAAAATAAAATCAAATTTGGCTAACGACACGAAAATGCTCAGAAAAGGTATTGTTCAAGCAAACAAGCATCTTCGCGACTTTAATACTTTCTGATGTTTTTTTTGGTTTTACTAGAATATTTTGCTCCATTCCATTTTTTGCCTGTTTTTCCATCCGCCCTTGTGGTAAACGCAGCTAATCATTGCGGGAAGCACTGACGTTGCCTCGGCAAAAACCATTTGTTCAAACACCGTGTCGACTTTTCCCCACGAGCTTGCCTCTTTGAGCGTGGAACTGGAGCACGCGCCGTCGCGCACGTCCGCAACGGTTATTTGGACCGCGTACTTGTGCACTGGCACGTCTTTTCCAAGCACTTCTGCGCACACAACAGTGTCCTGCGCAAAGTTTTTTGGCACGCCCCCTCCAATCATGAAGAGCCCCGTGTTTTTTGCCTTCATTTTTATTTCTGTGAGTTCCCAAAAGTCCTTTACTGAATCAATTGAAACATGCGGCTTGCCTTTTCTCTCAAACTGGTGCATCACGAGGCCAAAACCGGCGCTTGAGTCAGAAAATGCGGGGCAAAAAATCGGCACGTTGTGTTCAAACGCTGCTTGTACCAGCGAATCCTTTTTTTTGGAATTTTTCACAAGGTATTTTCCCATTTCTTTTATGAATTCGCGCGAAGAATAAGGGCGCGGCGGCAGAGAATCGGCAATTTCTTTCACTGCCTTATCACATGCCTGCAATTGCTCTTCGTCAATGAATGTGTCATAAATCCTGTCAATGTATACTTCCCGCAGCTTTTTGTCGTCAACAAACTGCGAACCCTGATAGTGCTTGAAACCAAGCGCTTCAAAAAAATCCATGTCAACAATGGACGCGCCAGTTGCAACTATGGCGTCAACCATGTTGTTTTTCACCATGTCAACATACACCTGCATGCAGCCGCCAGCACTCGTGCTTCCGGCCAAAGTCAGCCAGATGCTGCAGTCCTTGTCGTTAATCATGCGGTCCAAAATTTCTGTCGCGCGGTAGGTGTCGCGTGCAGTAAACGACATGTGCTTCATTGCCTCAATCATCGGCGTTGAATCAAAGCTCTTTATGTCAATGTGCCTTACTTCCCTTGAAAGAAGCTCTTTTTTGTTGTAATCCATGGTTTTTTTCATCTCTTTGATTTTGGTTTTAGGTTTTCAATTATTTTTTCTGTTTGCACAAGCCCAGACATCTGAATCCTTGTTGAATTCATCACTTGAAACTATTAAAGCTGGCCTTACCTTAAACTGGGCTTGGTTTGAAAACGGAAATCGTACAAGTATTATATAACCTTGCTGCAAGCAATCCCCTCACAAATAGCTTTCCCAGTATTTGTCATCTTCGTCTTTCCACGCTTTTTCAAGGGCGTTTTCTGACCACAATGAATATCTTTCTTTTGACATTTTTTCCCTAAACAGCTCCCTAATTAACTCGCTTTTGCTTTTATACAGGCCTTTTTTTACCTGTTCGTCAGCCCATCGCTCCATTTGCTTGGTCACGTCAGCACTAATCGTCGTCATATCAAATATATAGCGGGCTTTATATTTAAAGTTGTATTGCAGGCTAAAACGATTTTCACTATTGGTTTGGATAGCTCCGCAGTAAAAAACGCAGAAATGCAGGTTTGGCGGTTAATTTTTTTAGCTTAAGCAGTCTGCTCAAGTTTTGCCTTTATTGTTTTCAGCGAAATGAACTGTTCGCGCTCCATTTCTTCGAGGCGCATTGAAATGTAGCGCGCCGTTTCGCGAAGCTTTGGGATGAGGACATAGTCCAGTGCGTTTACGCGGCGCTTGGTTTTTTCTATTTCTTTTATGAGGCGCTTTAGCGCGTTCTCGCTTTCAGCAAGCTTTAGCACAATGTCAAGGGAATTTTCAAAACTTGCGGATGCCTCGTCAATGCGCGCGGTGCTTCCCACAATCGAGTAGCCGCGTTGTTCAAGCGTTTTTGAAACAGAGCTTCCCTTTATTTCCGGTATGTTTACGCCCATGACGTTCTTGCTTTTCACTTCAACGCCCGGCGCGGATTTTACCCCCAAAGCTATTGCTTCAACCTCAAACAGCCCGTCGTATGCCTGTGCGAGCGCCAGCGACTTGAAGGAAGTTTCCAACTGCTTGTTCAGGTCCTGCCTTAGGTCCTTTGCTTTTTGAAGGATTTTGAAGAACTCTAACACCAGTACATCGCGCTTTTGTTTGAGGAGCTTGTGCCCGTTTTCCGCAAGCCGGATGCTTTTTCGCGTCTCAATCAGTTCAAGGCGCGTGGTTTTGGTTTCATCAGCCATAGCCGAGCACCCGGCTACTGTGGGCGCCATCTAAAAATGGCGCTTGCTTCGCATCAGTCATTTTATCACTTTCGGAATTTTTTCCCATATTTTTGTATGTAATCCACTTTGACCCTTTTGAGTTCAGCTTCCGGGATTGTTGCCAGCAATTCCCATCCAATGTCAAGGGTCTGTTCAATGCTTCGGTTCTCGTTTTTTCCCTGCCGCACAAATCTGCCCTCAAATTCCCCTGCAAATTTGAGGAATTTTTTGTCAAGCTCAGACAGCGCTTCTTCGCCGACAACCGCGCTTAGGTTGCGCAGGTCGCGCCCTTCAGCGTAAGCTGCATACAGTTGGTCTGCTACTCCCCTGTGGTCTTCGCGGGTTTTTCCGTTCCCGATTCCAAGGTTCATGAGCCTTGAAAGCGACGGCAGCACTTCAACCGGCGGGAAAATTCCTTTTCGGTGGAGGTCGCGGCCAACAACAATCTGCCCCTCCGTTATGTAACCTGTCAGGTCCGGAATCGGGTGGGTTATGTCATCTGAGGGCATTGAAAGTATCCCAAGCTGTGTCACAGTCCCCTTTTTTCCCTTGATTACGCCTGCCCTCTCGTAAATTGAGGCAAGGTCGGTGTACATGTATCCGGGATAGCCTCTTCTGCCTGGCACTTCTTTTCTTGCGCCGGCAATTTCGCGCAAAGCTTCACAGTAATTTGTCATGTCTGTGATTATCACAAGCACGTGCATGCCGTTTTCGTATGCAAGGTATTCTGCGGTCGTTAACGCCATTCTTGGCGTGATTATCCTTTCAACCGACGGGTCGTCTGCAAGGTTTAAAAACAAAACGCTTTTTTCCAGCGCGCCTGTCCTTTCAAAGTCTTTTATGAAAAAGTTTGCCTCCTCGTGCGTTATCCCCACCGCGGCAAATACAACCGCAAAACTTTCTGACTGGTTGAGTACTTTTGCCTGCCTTGCAATCTGGACCGCAAGGTCGTTGTGCGGCAACCCTGCCCCCGAAAAAATCGGGAGCTTTTGCCCGCGCACAAGCGTGTTCAGGCCATCAATCGTGCTGATTCCTGTCTGTATGAATTCCTGCGGCTTTTCGCGTGACACTGGGTTGATTGCAGAACCGATGATGTCCATTTTTTCTTTTGCAATAATCGAGGGCCCCTTGTCGCGCGGTTCGCCTAGGCCATTAAATACCCGCCCAAGCATTTCGTCTGAAACACTCAGCCTGATTGTCTCGCCCAAAAACCGCACCTTTGTGGCGTGCGTGTCAAGGCCTGTAGTGCTTCCAAACACCTGAACGACTGCGATTCCCTTTGAGGTTTCAAGCACCTGCCCTTTTCGCCTCTCGCCGTTTGGAAGAATCACTTCCACTAATTCGTTGTATCCTGCGGCCTCTACCCTGTCAATAAAAACAAGCGGCCCCTCAACATTTGTAACCGTCTGGAATTCTTTCAGCATTGCCATTACCTCCCCGCCAACTGCAAACCCTGCAACAAATTGGCAATTGAACAAATTCCAAAATATTCTTTCACCAATTTGTTGTGGCATGTTTGTCCCGTCTGCGACACTACTTTTGCCAACCATATCAAATTTTCATTATTTGTGCAAATCGTTTTTTCCAAAATTATTCACCTTCCAGCCATTCTTTCAAGTTTTTCAAATTCCAGGTCAAGTTCGCCTGAAATTTCCTTTAATTTTTTGTCGATTTCCATTTCCGGAATTTCTTTCATCCGTGAAATCCTTTCCCGCACCTTTAGTTCCCTGATTGTTTTCAACTGGACTCCCGCGTCAAGCGCCGCTGTTGCCTTGTCATGGAACTTCAAAATTGCCTCAATCATTTTGTGCTGCTTTCGCAGCGAAGAATACGTGTCAACTTCGTGGTACGCCGACTGCTGCAAAAAGTCTTCCCGAATCATCCTTGCCGCGTTAAGCACTTCCTGCTCTTTTTCCGGCAATGCATCGGGGCCAACCAATTGCACGACTTCCGAGAGCTCTGACTCTTTCTGCAAAATTGCCATTGCCTGCATGCGAAGCTTCACAAAATCCGAAGAAACGTTGTTTGCGTAAAAGTCCTCAAGCACGTCAAGGTAAAGCGAATAGCTTTTCAGCCAGTTGATTGCCGGAAAGTGCCTTCGCTGGGCAAGCTTTGCGTCAAGCGCCCAGAACACTTTTGTGACTCGAAGCGTGTTCTGCGAAACAGGCTCTGAGATGTCCCCCCCAGGCGGGGAAACTGCGCCAATTATGCTGATGCTTCCATGCTTTTTTTCTGAACCAATGCACACAACGCGCCCTGCACGCTCATAGAACTCCGCAAGGCGCCGCGCAAGGTAAGTCGGGTAACCCTCTTCCCCCGGCATTTCTTCAAGGCGGCCAGAAATTTCCCTCATCGCCTCGGCCCACCGCGAAGTCGAGTCAGCCATCAATGCAACATCGTAACCCATGTCCCTGTAATATTCCGCAATCGTTATTCCAGTGTAAACCGATGCCTCCCTTGCGGCAACCGGCATGTTTGAAGTGTTTGCAATAAGCACGGTTCGCTCCATAAGGGGCTTGCCGCTTTTTGGGTCAACTAGTTCCGGGAACTCCTTCAAAACTTCGGTCATTTCGTTTCCGCGCTCCCCGCACCCGATGTAGACAATGACGTTTGCATCGCTCCACTTTGCAAGCTGCTGCTGTGCCACAGTTTTTCCTGATCCAAAAGGCCCCGGAATCGCGGCAGCACCGCCCTTTGCAATGGGAAAAAACGTGTCAAGAATCCTCTGCCCAGTCACAAGCGGAATGCTTGGCGAAAACTTTTCACTGTAAGGCCTTGGAGTCCGCACATTCCACTTCTGCATCATTTTCATGCTGTGGTTTCCCTTGCCGTCCTTTAGCGTGCATATTGTTTCCTCAATCGAAAATTTTCCTGATTCAATTGACTGGACCACCCCGCTTACTCCAGGCGGAACCATTACGCGGTGCTCGATTATCCCAGTTTCCTTTACCACTCCAAGCACGTCGCCGCTTTTCACTTCCTGCCCTTTCCTTGCCTTGGCGGCAAAATCCCATTTCTTTTTCTTGTCAAGCGGGCTGACCACAACCCCCCTTTTGATGAAGTTGCCTGACTCTTTTTCAATCAGCTTCAGCGGGCGCTGTATTCCGTCATAAATCGAGGTAAGCAGCCCCGGCCCAAGCTCAACGCTTAAAGGAAAACCGGTGTTTTCAATTTTTTGCCCTGGCTTGAGCCCCGAAGTGTCCTCGTATACCTGAATGGTTGCACGGTCACCGCCAAGCTTGATTATTTCGCCCAAAAGCTTTTCTTCACCGACAAGCACGATGTCATTAATTTTTGCCCCCCGCATTTTTTCCCCGACCACAACTGGCCCCGAAACTTTCCAAAGCTCACCCATTTCCAATCCCTCTCATCACTTTAACAATTCAAACCCAAGCGCCTTTGCAATCATTGACTTCAGCGACTCAACTTCCGCGCTTGGCCCGCCCTTGTCAGGCACGTCAATGATGACTGGCTTTGCAATCCGCTCCATTTTTTTCCGCAACCGCCAGTCAAGCTCCGGCACAATTTTTTCATTAATAATTACAACCCCTGCCAAACCCGCGTCAACAATTTCCTCAAGCTTTTTTGACGCATCAGTGCCTTTGAGTGCAAAAACCGTTTTCACGCCAGCAAGCCGAAAGCCGGTACATGTTTCCTCATCACCGATGACTGCAATCGATTCAAGCCCCTGTTCATTCATCATGCAACCACCACGAGTTTCCTTATTTCCTCAGTGGAAAAACCAAACGCCTTTGTGCGCACAATTTTCCTGATGTTCTTTGTTTCCCTTTCCTTCAAAAACAAAAAACCCACAATTGCCGACAGGGACAAAACGCTTCTCCTAAGCTCCCTTAACCCCTCTTTTGCAATTTCTTCCTCAAGCGCATTTTCAATAAGCGAAAGCGAGCCGCCCTTTTTGAACTGCACAATTTCACCGCTTAAAGCAAACTTTCCCTGCATTGCCAGCGCTTCCTCGGCTGTTTTTGCCTCAGCCATTCTTTTGAGCGTTTCCATCCTGATTTGGCCGCCACCAATCAAAAGCCCGAGTGTTTTTTCCAAAGATATGCTTTCCTTTTTTGACCGGAGCACCAGCATTATGTTCTTTGCGTCAATTTCCGACTGCAAAATGCTTTTGACTGATTTCGCGATCGCAAACCCCGCCTTCTTCGAGTTAGAAAATTTCTGGTAATAAAAATTTTCAAGCGCAACCGCCAATTTCTGGATATCATGCGTTTTTTCGTAATCCAAAATCCCCCTGTCAAGGGCACGGTAATAATCTGTCCCCCTGAGGCTTTCGACAAGCCCCTTTACCGTCCCGATTTCTGAGAGCCTTTTCAGCGAATTGCTGTTGAATCGCGGCGACTCAAGAAGCATCAGCCGGATTTTTTCCTTTGGCTCCTTGAGGTGAATCCCCAAAAGCAGGTTTTTGATGTTAAGCAAATCGTAGCGCTCAAAAATTTCCATGATTTTTCCCGAATCATTTTTTGGGGAAAACCCGACAAGCTTTTTTAGCGTCCTTGAAAAATTTTTTCCAAGCGAAATTTCAACAAGATCCGCCTTTGAAAACGCGGCTGCCTCTTCCACGAGGTCCTGCGCGTAATATGTCCGCGAAAGCAGTGCAACAATCTCTGAAATGTTTTTTGCTTCAATCAGCGATTCCATCTCTTTTTTTGAAAGAAGGGTCGCATACATTGCCTTTGTGCGCGCATTGGAATAACCGTATTTTATGGAGCGCGCTGCAAGAGAGTTGCCAAACTGCGAGGCAAATGCCTTAAGCGGATTTGAAAAGCCTGCAATCATTTTGTCTTCTCCTGCCCAAATAATTCCGCAAAAAGGCTTTTTTTTATGCTGTCCTTGTTCTGCTCAAACAATGCCTCAAAGGAATTGTCAACGCGCACAAGTCCGTCCTTTGTCGCAACAATTACCCCGCCCGCAATGTTTTCTGCCTCCTTTGAAGTGTTTGGGAAAAGTTTTTTTGCAATTCCATGGTCTTTGCTGTTTACGATTACAACACTGTCCTTTCCAAGCTCCTTTATTCCCTCTACAGCAAGCGATTTAAGCAGCTTTTCGTACGGCTTATTGCCCCTCAACTCCCCAAGCTGTGAAAACACTACCGCCAGGGCCTTTTCTATGGCTGCATTTTTTTCCTCGTCAATCAGCTGCTTTGCGTCAAGGTTTGCGGCGCTAATTTTCTCGTTTTTTTCGCGCAAAGCCATTTTATGCCCCGTGCTTTTTGCGTCCTCAACGATTTTGCGCTTTCTTTCCTCGGCGGCGCCGATTATGGCTTCCGCTTCACGCACCGCTTTCGCGATGACTGAATCGGACTCTTTTTTTGCATCCACAAGCAATTCCCTGCTTAACTTTTCCAAACCCATGATTTACCACTTTTACCGTTAAAAAAATTTTGGGCTGCCCTTAAGCCGCAGCTGGTGCGATCTGGAACGTTAAAAGCAGCGCTATTACAAAACCCAAAATTACGATTGTTTCAGGTATTGCAAGCCAGATAATGAGCTTTGTTGCCTGGTCTGGCTTCTCTGCAATTGTCCCCATTGCACTTGAACCAATCGCCGACTGCGCCCAAGCCGTCGCCAAAGCAGCTCCCGCCATTGCAAGCCCTGCCCCCAACGCTATTAGTCCCCCCGTTTCTATTACAACCATTTTTTTTACCTCCTTTTTTGATTCGACCTCATTATTTTAAAAGGGGAAAATTCCTTCCCTCCCCCCGAATAAAATTTTGAGTAAAACTCCACGAAATTGAGCCGAGACCCCTGAATGAGGCCCTCAAACATTCCCAAGAAAGTATTAAACGCATGTCCAAATAAATAAATCGGCAAAATAACCAAAAGCAGCCACCCCTTGTCAGGCGACGGGAACGCCAAGTCATTCAAAGTCACCGCCACGACAACGCTTGCAAGCCCCACCGCAAGTATTCGTGCAAACGACAACACATTGCTTGCAACGCTTGGCAACTCGATTAACCCGACCATCCCCTCGGTTTTCACAATCACCAAAAGCGCCGCAAGGAACCCAATCCCTGTGGCCGCCAAAGCAATCTCGCCCGCTTTGAATGCAACCGACAAAAGCACTCCTGTGCCAAAAACCAAAACAGCCATCCACGCAAGCTTTGCAATTGCATGCGCTTTTTTTTCCTCGCGCCACTCCCTCAAAAACCCAAGGAAAAACCCGAACAAAACCACAAAAAACCCGACCGCAATTGTGAGCACAAGCACTGCCGAAATGTTCTCCATCCTTTCAAGGCCATGGTAAATAGGTGCAATGTGCACCCCGAATTTTTCCAAAAGCTCCACATGCGTGAAACCAAAGTACTCGTCGAAAATTATTCCAAAGCACATGCTCGGGATTGCGGCAAGCGCCCAGATTTTTGAAATCGGGTAAAGCATGCCTTCCCTTGCGGAAAACTTTTTTATCAAAAGCGCAATCGCGATTGAAAGCAGGCCGTAGCCAAAATCGCCAAGCATCATGCCATAAATGAACGGAAAAACAAGCGTGTAAATTATTGTCGGGTCAATGTCAACGCTTAAAGGCATTGAAACAAACCGCGTCATGAACTCAAAGGCAGACAACTGCCTTGGGTTGTCAAGAATGGTCGGCACTTCATCGGCTTCAAGGTGAAGCTCTTTGCCTGAAAACTTTTCAAAAACAACGCGGCCCGGAAACTTTTCTTCAACCGCTGACCTAAAGCCCTCAAAATTTTTTTCCGCAAGATAGCACTCCATGACAAAAAAACACTCCGTTTTGCCGAACTTTGCAGTGGCCTGCGCACGCTGGTATTCATTCTCCAAAACATCGCGCAAAAAAACCATGCCAGAATAATGCTTTTCCGAAAAATCAGCCAGCTCTTTTTCGACCAGTAAAAGCCCTTTTTCAACGCCAATCATTTCCTGGGCGATTTTTTTTTGTGCCGCGTACGGCGTTCCTGAAATTTCCGGGATCTGCTCAATCACTGCCTGCACCCCATCAAGCGCCGCCTTCACCAATTCTTCGGCGGTTTTTTCAAACGCAATCAGCGCAATAACTTTCGACTTGCCTGCCTCTTTTTCAACCGCATCAAAAACAACGCCCTGCTCTGCAAGCAAGTTCTCCAAGTGCAGGAAGTTTTTCTGGCTCAACCGTGCCGCGGCAACGTTAATGAGCCCGGATTTTGAAAAAGCAGAAAAATCAACGCCAAACCTTTTGAAAAGCTTCAATTTCTGCCCGGACTCCAAAAGCAATTGCTTTTGCGACAACAGCGTCCCTTTTTTTTCCATGATTTTTAAAAGCCTCTCATGGAACCCGATTTTTTTTGCTTCCCTTATTGCCTCCCCATAATCAACAAATTCACGTGTTTTTTTAATTTCAGAAGGCGGCAACAACTTTAACGCCGACTCGATTTTAAGGAACTCCTCTGCCACAAGCGCAAAATGCTCCTGCGAATACTCTTTCTCCAATTCGTGCTCGCCAAATTCCCTCAACTGGACAACTCCAAGCTCGTGAAGCGTGTGCACAAAACGGTTTTCCTCGCTGCGAAAGCCAATCAGCCTTGCCTTGCACATTTTTTGCGGAAAAAGCATAACCTCAACCACCAATTATTTTTTGCGCGATTTTTTTCGCGGCAGCCCCTGAAACAGTTTTCTCCGAAAACTTTGCAGATTGCGCCTTTGCGCGATTAAGAATCCTCTTCTCTTCTTCCACAGCCTCTTTTGCCGCCTGCGCCAACAATCCATCCAAAACCCTAACCGCCTCTTCTCTGGCCTTTTCCCCGATTTTCTGCGCCTTAATCTGGGCTTCCTTCACAATCTCCACAGCTTTCTCATTTGCGTCAGCAAGCATTTTCTGCTTCTGCTTCTCTGCCCTGCCAAGCTCCGAGATTTTTTCCAAAAAAGCGCTTTCTTCCATAAAAAAACCTTTGCGTCCGCCCGCAAAATCGGGCGGCGCTTTAATGCCATTTCGCTTCGCTCAATGGCAATGCCCGCTGCGGCGGGACGATAATTTCCCAAGAAAATGCTGGATTGCCCTAAAAACCAGTTCTTTGGGAGAACAATAAATTCGAGGTAAATTAACTTTAAAAGAGTACTGGCAAATTTTTTGCCTTTTGCCGAAAAAAAGCGCTTACCATCTTTTTTGCCCAAAAACTGCCGCAATCGCTTTCTTTCTCAAAATCAAAAAAACAACCACAAAGCCGGTTAAAATCAGCACAAGATAAGCAGCCGCATACTGCGGCAAAACCCACCCAAACTTATAAGCAACCACCAGCAAAAACACCACAAAAAGCGCGACCGGAGCCAGCACAAGGGCAGCAAACGCGCTGCCAAAAAACTTAAAAGAACCTTTTTTGCCCAAAAAAAACACCAATCCAGAAGTATAAACAATTATTCCGCAAAACCCATTAAAAAACAGCAGACCAAATCCAAGAAATCGAAAAATAAATAATATTACTCATCTTCCCGCTTTGCATGTTCCACCCAGAGCCCTGTAGTCGATTGTTGTTGTGACTGGTTATTTGTTTTGCGCCCATTAATTGCATGCTTATAACCTGCCAATAATACTTCTGCTTTTTTTGTGTTAAAAGAATTTTTTGTACCATTTTTCGTATTCTTTGTGGCCGCCGACAAAGTAAATTTGGCTGC
>CAYIER010000004.1:22265-26236 GCA_964362395.1 uncultured archaeon | reverse complement strand
AATTGTGGCATCTTCTGGAATGCTGACAGGCGGGCCATCAGTTTATTACCTGCACAAGCTCGCAGACGACCCGCGAAACACCCTGATATTTGTCGGATACCAGGGAGAGGGAAGCCTTGGAAGAAAACTCCAGGCAGGCATAAAAACAACGCCAATAACGGTTGAAAACGGAAAAACAAAGGAACTGCAGATAAAAATGCGGGTAGAAACAGTTGAAGGATATTCAGGGCATAGCGACCGGCCCCAACTGGTAAGCTATGTGCACAATTTAAAGCCAAAGCCAAAAAGGATTCTTATAAACCACGGCGAAAGAAGCAAAACAATCGAATTATCCAAATACCTTTCACAAAGGTTTGGCGTTAGCGCAAACGCGATAAAAAATTTGGAAACAGTTAGGTTAAAGTAATCCAAAAAACTATTTTTTAAAAAAAACCAATGGAAATTAAAACAAATAAAATTTTTACTTTATTAAAACTTTTTTTATTATTTAAAATCTTTTTTTGTGCAAAACACCCAGCTACATAACCATCTTTTTTCGGATTTTTTTTCAAAAAAATTTTTTCCAAAAAAACCCCGAATATACATAAGAAAAACCGTATTTTTGCTTCTTTTTTCTAATAAGAGCATTAAACTTTTCTATTAAATCAAAGGAGCCTTTAGCGTGCTTTTTTTGCTCGAAAAGTATTTATATTAGTTTGTTTAATGTTTTTTTGGTGTTGGTTTTCGTGAGTTCCTTGGACTTTTTTGCCAGAAAAGAAATGCATTTGCCAGGCGAATTTAGCGATTATTTGAGCCAATGCCTGGAAAAGGGGGGCAAAGTAATAGCGGACACGGAAATCGGCTTTGCAAAAAATGCCTTAAAGCAGTGATTTTTTTAGTGTTTTGCTTCACCCCTTCCAAAATGCCCCCTTTTTCCAATAATTCAACACCCCCATTTATTCCTGCCTGTACATTATTTGGTTTATGAAACTCCTTGTGACAGGCACTCCCGGAACCGGCAAAACAGCGGTTTCAATGGCTATTGCAAAGCATTTTGGGCTCGAATTGATTAACGAAAAAGAATTCGCGCAAAAAAATCGCGTCGGAAAATGGAATTCTAAAGAAAAAGTGCTTGAAATCAACCCAAAAGTGCTTGAAAAAAAGCTAAACTTGGCAATTTTGAAAAAAAATGGGGTTTTGGCCGAAGGCCACCTGCTTTGCGAAACAAAATTGAACGTGGATTTTGCAGTGCTGCTTCACACAGACCCAGCGGTTCTTGAAAAACGGCTCAAAAAGCGCGGCTACATAACACTTAAGGTGTTTGACAATATTTTTTCCGAACAATCCGGCTACTGTAAAAAACAGCTGTGCAAGAGGTATTCGGGGGCAAAAATAATCGAAATTGACAGCAGTAAGAATCTTAAAGAAACCGCGAGCAAATTAATTAAGGAAATAAAAAAACGGCTGGCTCCGTTTACAAGCCGTACGTGACCTTTCTTCGAAAGGTCGATAATAAAATACATATTTTGCACAATAATAAAAAAAGGATGAAAAAATGAAATTTTTGGAAAAGTTTTTTTTTGTTTATTTTGCACTGTTTTTGACAGGAACGGTTTTTGCGGCTACAATTTCTGAGACAACTTTTGCCGGCCTTGGGCACCAGGGTTTTGTGCTTGAGGCGCCAAAGGACACCGGCTGCTTTGACGTCCCTTTTGCGGAAAACATTGACTCAAACTATGAAGTGTATGGGGTTATTTCAATTCACGCTGATTTTTCGCCTATTGCAAGCAAAAAAAGCGTTGTCGACGTTTTTTTAAACAACGAAAAAATCGGTTCGGTCAAATCCATTGATTTTGCAAATGGCTTTGCCCGGTACAACACCCCGCAGGGAAAAATTCTTGAAGAAAACGACCTTCGCATCTGTGCTGCAAGTTCTTTTGAAACAACAAAAATCGAGATTTTAAGCGACTCAAAAATCGGCTATTATCTAAAACCGGATTTTGAAAAACCGGAAGCATTTGAATTGCATGTAAATGAGCCCTCGCCGCGCGTGCTTGAAGAATTCACGGTCACCGCCACGCTGCGCAATTTTGGCAGCGAGCCGGCAAACGTTTTGCTGAAATACCGGAAGGATTCACTTGAAAAAGAAACCCCTGAAACCGAACTGTTAAAGGGCCAGACACAGGTTACAGGCGTGATACCGGCATGCAAAATACGCGCCGCCGACGCTTCGTGCACGCAACCGGGGGAAGTGGAGTTCAATTACCAGCTTCGCCCAAAACTTGTCGGCCCGATTTCGCTTTTGCCGTCCACCGTTGAGTTTGAAAACCCGTTTGGAGAAATTGTCCTAGTTGAATCCGACCGCCCAACAATCTGGATAGTTGAGCCGGAAATCAAAATAAAGCCATTCATTTCAGTGGAAAAAGAGCAGTTCATTTCAGGCGAAAAGGCAAACGCAAGGCTACTGATTACAAACGAGGGCCACAACCCGCTGTATAACCTATACGTCAGGCTTGATTCCGGAAGCCTTGCAATGCTGAAAGGAACCCCAGCCGAAACAATTGAAATCATTTTGCCAAACGAGACAATTTCGCGCGAATTCATGCTAAGCACAGTTGACAGAGGGACATTTGGCCTCGGCTGCTCAATCGATTACCTTGACTACAACGTGATGCAAAGCAGGTGCGAAAACGTGGCGCTCGAATTCAAAAACCCAAGCATTGACATCACAATCGCAGCAGCGTTCGTGCTGGTTTTAATCTCAGTTGGCATTTACGCGTACCTGCATTTTAAGAAGTGAGGGCAAAATCAAATAATGCCTTTGTCAGGACAAAATAATAAATCACAACCAGCAGGCCGCCAATTGTTATGAAAAAAACTTTGAACAAAAAAACCGCTGACAAAAAAATCGCTTTTTTAATGGCCTATTCCTGCTTAAACTGATAAAAACTTTGCCAGTCCTGGTTTTCTTTTTTTAAAAAATGCCTAACTGGAAGAAAAAAGCGCACCAATTTATTGAACAAAAAATCTGTTCCGGCATTGATTTTTTGCAAAAAAAACCACGGCATCTTACCACCAAAAATGCAATTATTGTTTTTTTGTGCACGCCGTAGGGTCAATCTGGAATGCCTGCATGCAGGCATAGTATTTGTCGTTTAGTGAGTCAAGCTGGGTGTTTATTTTCTGCAAATCCTGCGCATTTGCCGTAGAGCCAAGAGACGGTTCAACGAACTGATTCATGATGTATGCGCCAATCAGCAGACCGGCAATGAACACCGCTACAAACGCGAGGCGCTGCAGGTTCCAAAACCCGCCCCGCGAACTTCCCTTTTTCTTTTTGCGGGGCATTTCCTCCCCGTAATCATCCTCTTCGCGCGTCATTGCAATCAGTAAACTAATAGGTTTTCGGGGTTTAAAATCCCAATGGATGCCACTGGATTTTCTTCGGCTTTTCCTCAAGGCAGCAATTTTATATAATGTTCTATATAGCAACTATATTGAGTTATATGAATGAAATTACCACGATTCAGGTTCAAAAAAATGTTTTGAAGGAGCTGAAAAAGGCGAAAAAATATCCGCGCCAGACCTATTCTGAGCTGATTAACGAGTTATTGCGGGCAAATAAAGCGCATCAGGGACAATATGACAAATTTCTCCATGTTATCCAGCAAGAAAAGATGAAAGAGTTCTGGGACAACAAGGAAGACGAAGCGTGGGAAGATGCTTGAATCTGGAACGGTTGTCCTTGCACAAGTCCAGTTTGCCGATTCTTTTGAGGTAAAAAAAAGGCCAGCAGTTGTTCTTTTTCAGGAGTTTGGAAACATGGTCGTCGCCGGAATTACCAGCAATCTGGAAATGAAGGGAATTCCGCTGGGAAAAAAAGACGGTGCAGTAAAGGACAGCATAATCAAAACAAATTACATTTTCACCATAACAGAAAAAGCAATCACAAAAACCCTTTTTTTGCTTTCAAAAGAAAAGAAAAAAGAAGT
>CAYIER010000004.1:14149-22165 GCA_964362395.1 uncultured archaeon | reverse complement strand
AGCGCTTTTGCGATTTTTTTTGCAAACTCCTGCACTTCGGCGTGAAGCATCATGTTGTCGCGTGAGAGGCGCTGCCTGCTCATCCCGATGTGCATGTATGATTTTACTTCAACAAATTCCGGATTTGCCTTCCGAATTATCCTTGCCCAGTCAGCAAAGAATTCTTCTGAATCATTCATGCCTTTGATTACGGTCATGCGGATGACACGCCTGACGTTTAATTTTCCGATTATTTCAAGCGAAGTGTTCAGGCGCTCCCAGCCGTCCTTGTAAACGCTGCGGTTGACTTTTTTGAAGAATTCCTGGTTTGGCGCGTCAAGTGAAACGTAAAGTTGTGTCGGCAGGTAATCCGGGTTTGCAGCCATTTTCTGGAAAACTTCCGGCAACTGTGCGTTTGAAACCAAAAAAACGCTTTTTGTTTCGGAGAGTTTTTTTATTTCGCTTATCAGTTCGCAGATTTTGGGGTACATTGTCGGCTCGCCTGAAAGGGAAACCGCCCAGTGGCTTGGCAGTTGTGCTTCCTTGAATTTTTGCTGGTCCAAAACCGGCAGGCCGCCAAAGCCGGTAAGCAGTTTTTGGCGCTCTTTAATCACTCCGCGAATAATGTCAACCGGGTCGTCGATTGTTTTGTCATCTAGCTTGACATCCTTCATGAATTCCATCGGCCGCCAGCAGAAAACACAGTTCTCGTTGCACCACATCACGCTTGGGCTCATCTGGGCGCACCTGTGGCAGTCTATTCCGTAAAATTTTTGCTTGTAACAGGCCTCCCCGCCCTTTAAGGCGACCTTGTTGTAAGTGCATACCTGCACTGCCGAGTGGTTGCCAACTATTCCGTACCTTTTCTTTTTAAGCTCGTTTACTACATAATCCGGCAGCTTTGCCGCCTGCAATGGCACCACAGTTGCAATTGTTTTTTGCCTCATCATACAATTTTTTACCCAAAAACATAAAAAGAAAGTGCATATACATTTTGAGGAAAAAAAATCCGGCGTTATGTATAGTGGTTTTTTTGGGGTTAAATTTATAAACAGCGAAGACCTTCCTAATACAGGGGTGTTAGTAGGATGTACAAGTATACAATCGCACGGCAACTTGCAACAAAAAGAGTCATTACAAACAGGGGAGACGAAATTGGCAAATTAACCGACCTGCTTGTTGATGCATCCAACGGCGACATAGAAAAATTGCTCGTTGAAGTGGATCGGGACAGCAAGCTTGTCAGATTTGTCAAGTCAAAGGACAGGGTCCTTGAAATCCCTTACTCTGCAGTGACTGCTGTAAGCGACGTTTTCATTGTGGATGAAAGAGAAATTGCAACAGAGCGTTAAACAGCGCAAAAAAGATTTGTTCAATTATTTTGTTATGTTTAATCGTTTTTAATGTCCAATACCAGTTCTTTTTTTCCAAAATCTAGTTCCACAATTTTGAGGTCTGAATCGGTTTTCTTTTGAGCCAAAGCCCGATTGATTTTATACATAACTTCTTTTTTGTCGATTTGTTTTTTGATTGCAGTTTTTACCGCGCCAACTATTTCCTGTATCTGGTTAAAGTGCCCGTAAATTAAATCCGCTTTGATTTTGTCTTCTTCCGCGCGTTTTAACAGCTGTTCGCGTGCATTTTGCTGTGCCAAGTGGCTGAATTTCAGGCGGTTTATTTCGGTTTGATGCTCTTTTTGCACCGCGGCGGACGGTTTTTGGATGAATTCTTCAGAGTAATAGGCGTCAAGTGCGCCAAAGAGCGATTCCTTTGGCTTTGGGCCTTTGAGGGAAGAAAATGGGAAGGGGAGCAGTTCTTGCTTGAATAAAACCGGCTCTGCCTTTGTTTTCAGCGAATAAAATTTGCGCACTTTTTCCGCGATTTTTTTTGCCTCGCTTTTTGGCAAATCCGCGGCCTTTGTTTTTTTGTCGATTTTTTGTTCAAAAAAAACCTCTTCGGCAACAAGCGGCGAAATGTTCACTGCGGCTACGAGTTCCTGTATTGCCGTTCCACTGCGGTTTTTGAATGCCGACAAGAGGAATTCTTCGGTTACTGTTTTTGGGTTAGCGCCCTTTGAGGAGGGGAATTTGTATTGTTCGCCTTTTTTTATTGAGCGATCCTTCCACTCCTGCGGGTGGAGCGCAAGCAAAATTTTGTATTCTTTGTCTGCAAGGATTGCATTGCTGTCATGGAATAGTTCAAGAATCAAAAAAAAATCCGCAAATTCGATTACGGCAACGCGGTCAAATTCATGCTGAGTTATGGAACTAATTTTTTTGTTTGACAAAAAGTCTCTTAGCTTGACAAAAAAAGTATTTGAATTCTGCCGTGCAGTAAAACTATAGTTGCTGAAAAACAGCGCCGAGTCGGTTACAATCAGGTCCTTTGAACCGGTCTTTGAGTGAACCTTGATTTTAAAAATTCCTTTCTGTATTTCCTGCACCTTGTTCACAAAAGCGCCGACGGCAAACGGGCGGATTTCCTCCAAGAGGTACGCCAAAGTTAAATTGCTGACTTGCATGAAAAAAGATTGATAAAATTTGTTTTTAAAACCGCCATTTAGAAAATTTGCTCAGTTCAGGGTTGCAATCATTTTTTTTACCAAATCCGGCCGCTTGACGAGTTTTACTGCTAATTTTGCGGCGATTTTTATGTCGCCGTTTGCCACTGAAAGTATCTCGTCGCCGGAAAGCATTCCTGCAAGGTACTCCATGTCTTCGTCGGAGAGTTTTTCCATGAAGTGGCGGCCCTTTAGGCGCTTCAATAAGCTGTTTCCTCTTTTTTCGTACCACAGTTTGTTGTATTTTGATAAAAATTTTTCTGAGAAATCTTTTTTCTCGATTGCCTCAAGCACTACTTCAGACACCATGTCTGCTGCTTCCATTGCCAGGCCAATTCCGCCGCCGTGAATCGGGTCAACCTGGTGCGCTGCATCGCCGACTGCAAGCAAATTGTCTTTGGCCATGTTTGGCAAAAAGCCGCCGACCGGTATTCCGCCACAGAACACGTTGATTATTGAACCATTCTTTAAACCATCATGCTTTGCTATCCAGTTATCCAAATAATCCTTTGCAAGTTCTTTTCTATAACCGTCGATTCCGATTCCAACGTTTGCCTCGTGTTTTCCTTTCGGAAAAATCCAGCAATACCCCCTGGGTGCGACTTCGTTTCCAAAATAAAGTGAAATCAAATCCGGGTCGTCAAAGTCGATTCCTGCCATTTCGTACTGGAAGCCGGAATCGTAATCAACCAGTTTCATCACTGTCTGCAGGCCCATTTGTTTTGAAATCAGGCTGTCAACGCCGTCTGCCGCGACAATCACTGGTGCACTGTATTTTTGCTCTTCGCCGATAAAGCGCGCCGTCACTTCCACGTGACCGCCTTTTCTTTCGACTTTTTTTACGTGGGTTTTTGCCTGCACTTTTGCGCCCTCTTTTGCCGCGATGTATGCAAGGCGTTTTTCAAAAATGCGCCGCTCCAAAATGTATCCGCTTGGGGTTGGGCCCCTCATCTCAATTTTTTTTCCGGCCGGCGAAATTATTGCCGCACCAAAAATTTCCTGTACCGCCCACGCATGATCCGGCTGCATGCCTAACCGCTTGAACCATCCAAGGCCAAGGCCTTCCCCACAGCGGACCGGCACGCCGATTTCCTGTTTTTTGTCAACACATAAAACGCTTGCGCCGCCAGCAGCCAGTTTGGTTGCAGCACGGAGCCCCGCGGGGCCTGCCCCGACCACAATTGCGTCATAGTTGTCCATCATTGTTCACTTGCCATTTTTCCGTTTGCGGCCCAATCGGATTTGTCTACGTCAAAAAACAGTATGTGAATGTCCTGTTTTTTTACCCCGTTTTCTTCAAAGAGCTTAAACAGGCCGCTGACCAGTTTTGCTTTTTGTTCTTTTGAGCGCCCCCGAAACCACTTTATTTCAATGACTGGCATAAAAAAATCACTTTTTTACAGTAATCTGGATGGGTTTTAAGACCTCTATCTGGTCTTTTGTGCCGGGCTTTACCCTTGTGTCAGTAATGCAGCCGACAGGGCACATCCAGACGCAGGCGCCGCAGTCAATGCATTTTGAGTTGTCAACAAGAATTTTTGTCTCGTCAAGCTCGAGGGCCATTACCGGACAGGCACCCACACAGGCACCGCAATAACAGCACTTTTCCTTGTCAACCTCAACGCCCATAAAAAAACTGCCTTTGCAATAAAAAAAGCAGTAAAATATATTTAAAGGCTTGGCTGATGGTTAAATTCATGACTTTCCTTGGATTTTGATGCGAGTTGGTTTTTCTGTACCAGCTTAAAAAAGAACAAATTGGAGACTATGAATTTATGGCAATTCAAGCAAGGGAAGGCACAAGCAAAAGAGCCACAGTCGCCGCATTCAATGAATTATTGCCAAGAGTTGAACAAGACCTTGCAGAAAGAGGCATTTTGGAATACAAATCCGTTACAAATTTTAAAATGGCCAGATTTTTGGAACGCAATCACGGCGTGACCATGGAGCCACACAAAAACAGGCATCAAATAACAAAGACACCCAGAAGACGAATTTGAAATTTGAGCGCTTAAATTTATTATAAAAATAATAAAATTGCAAATTTTAGGATGCACAATTGGTTAAAAAAACAAAACTGGCGACAATCATTTATGAAAACCAAAATTTTTCCATCCGCCTGGCGCGGTAGCGCCGATTACGGCTGGCTTAAAACCAGTTACAGTTTCAGCTTTGGCGAATACCATAATCCTGCAAGAATGGGTTTTGGGGCGCTTCGTGCACTAAACGATGACTCGGTTGATGCCGCAAAGGGCTTTGACTTGCACCCGCACGACAACATGGAGATTGTCACGATTGTGCTTGAGGGCGCGCTTTTGCACAGCGACAGCATGGGAAACCGCGGGGTGATTCCTGCGGGTGATGTGCAGAGGATGTCTGCCGGAACAGGCATCGCCCATTCTGAAGCCAATGCTTCAAAAAAAGAGCCGGTGAAACTGTTTCAAATCTGGATTTACCCAAAGGAAAGAAATATCGGGCCAAGCTATGAGCAGAAAAGCTTTGCAGGGCTGCAAAAAAACAAGTTCACGCAAATCGTTTCGCCGGACGGAAAAAACGGCTCATTGCGCATAAATCAGGACGCCGGGTTTTTGCTCGGGGAATTTGATGCAGGAAAAGATGTTTCTTTTAAACCGGAAAATACGGAACACGGCGTTTTTGTTTTTGTGGTAAGCGGAAAAGTTTTTGTTGGCAAGGAAAAATTGGCTGAGCGTGATTCTGCAGAAATAACTGGTGCAAAAGAAATCAAAATAACAGCACTTGAAAAATCAAAAATTTTAATTATAGAAGTCCCAATGGAATGATTTGAACAATTCATTGTTTCTTGCTTTTTCTTTTTTCCCTTTGCGGCCTTGCTCCGCGCGTGCCGCCAAACCTTGCAGCCACTCTTCGTGAAGCTGCACTGCCTGTTACACGAGAGCCTCTTTCACCGCCACTACTGCCTTTGCCTGCACCGCTTCTGCGGGCAAGTCTTTTTATTCGGTGCGTTTCAGACAAACCAACAACATCCCCTGGCACAACTTTTGGGACAATTCTGGATTCTGGAACTGGATTATACCCAAAATCACCGCGTTCATGCAAATTTCTGCCAATTGGAACTTTTTCTAATATTGTTTTTGCCGGGCCGTAAATTTTATTAATTTGGGGCTTTCCTGCCCTTTGGTAACGAGATGCATTTGCACCTTTAATGTTTGGATACATTTGTGGAATGCTTGGCCTGCGCATTTTCCCCCGCTTTTTTGCCCTTGCGGAAAACAGCGGCCCGATTCCTTGTGCGCGGAGCATTTTTTTCATTGCGGAATAAAGGCGTGGCTTTGGCATGCAAGATATTTGTTTTGGTTGTTTAAAAGGCTGACGCATTGGTTTAAAATTTAAGCGCTGCTTTCTGTGTTAAAACATATAGTGTTTTTTCTTCTATAGGAGGGAGATTTAATGGCAGTAGCAAAAAAACCGGCCTTTGGTGGCTATTCAATAAATTTTGCAGGACAAACCGCGACCTTGGAGCAGGTTTTTGGAAAAACCCCAATTGCACCAAGCGAAATGACAAAAAAGATCTGGAATTACGTTAAAAGCAAAAATTTGTCAAGCAAAAAGTAAGGCAAAAAGGCATTGCCTTCTTTGCTTTTATTTTTTTTCTCTTTCGCAGATTTACCAAACTGACCGTTTTTAAACAATTTCCAAGGCAGTTGTCTCTATGGCTCAAACCCCGCTTGTTGTCCTGAAAACCACGCAAGGAACTATTGAAGTGCGGCTGTTTCCAGAGATTGCCCCAAAAGCCTGTGAGAATTTTTTGGGCCTGGTAAAAAAAGGATATTATGACGGGACGATTTTTCATCGGATTATTAAGGATTTCATGATTCAGGGCGGTGACCCGACAGGAACCGGCACCGGCGGGCAAAGCATTTTTGGCCACCCGTTTGAAAACGAAGTCGGGGACCAGATGGAGTTTGACCGCCAAGGGCTGCTTGCAATGGCAAACGCCGGCCCTGGAACAAACGGCAGCCAGTTTTTTATCACTGTTTCTGAAACGCCTTGGTTAAATGGACAGCACACCATTTTTGGTGAAGTTGTTGAAGGGAATACGGTGCTGGAAAAACTTAATTCAGTTGAAACCGACGCAAACGACAAGCCGACAAGCGAACAGAAAATAATCAAGGCTTCTTTGAAAAAATAACAGGTTTTTCTACAAAAAAAACACTAAACGGATACATTATTACCAAAAATCCTATTAATGCTAAAATTCTTTTTGTTTTCCTAAAAGTTTAACTCTTTTTCTGATACATAATGCAATTTAAATCGCGCTAAAAGCACATAACGTTTTAACGACTGCTTTACAGTTTAATTTGCAAAAAGCAAAGGTAAATAAATAAGGTCAGATTATATCATTATGTGATTCCAAAAAATCAAAAAGATTTTCATTAGGTTGAGAAAATAAAACATTATGTGATTGGCATGGATTTTGAGCAGAAAAAGTTTTGGGAAGAATTGATTGAATTAAACCGGTTGCAGTTAAAGCTCCAGGCTGCTGCAGCCATTAAGGGCATGTCTTTTCCGGAAAAAATCGAGTGGCTCAGCTCCCTTGGAATGCCCCCAAAAGACATCGCTGAAGTGCTTGGGACAACTCCAAACACTATTCGGGTGGCAAAATCGCAGTTGAAAAGAGTCGAAATTTCTTCAAAGAATCAAAAACAGGTTTTGGAGGTAATTCAATGACCGGCAATAGTCTGTATCATGTGCCTGGCTTTTTTGGCAAAATGCTGCTTAGGCAGAACACTGAAAAGGATCAGGAAAAAATCTATAATTTGTGTGATGGTTCCCACACAGTAGAAGAAATCGCAAGGAAAATATCGCGCCCGGAGGAATATGCCGAAAACGTGCTAAAGCAGATGCACAAAGACGGCCTCATCGTGCCGGTAAAAATCTGGAACAGGACCGTGTTTTTGACGGATCGCTAAATGAGATTTAACGTTAACTTATTGATAAAAATTACTGTGGTTGGAATAAATATCAAACAATGCAAGAGTTAATGGATAATCCACAACATGAAAGGTTACTCACAGACATAGTTTTTTTACTATTTTTTATTCCATAAACTGAAGAGTACACAAGTTCAGAATTCAACGTAATTCTACATAACGACTTGCCGCCGTTTTTCAAAAACTGGCATGAAAAGAGAAAAGACAAGCACGAATTAGAAAAAATAGAATCGGCTGCAGCAAAACACGATTAGCTGGATTGCTGAAAACCTGAAAATACCGATTGAGCCTCCAAAATCCCTTAATTTAGCCAATAACACCCCCTTTCTTCCGGTTCTTTGATTCTATTAGGAATTTTTGTGCCAAAATAACACCACTAAACGCAGCATAATCAGTCTTATACCGCAAAATTACGAAGGGAATTTTAGGATAATTGAATTTTTTTGAAAAATTTAATATGGTTTAAAGTGCCCTTAAAACACGGAGCGCTGGCGGCGGAAGAGC
>CAYIER010000004.1:6884-14049 GCA_964362395.1 uncultured archaeon | reverse complement strand
ACACCCAACCAATAAACCCAGATTACCCCACGCCCCCTAAATCCAGACAAACAAGAACCGTTTAATACACGCCAAACATTCAATTAAACTCAAAAAAAAGCACCCCGTTGGCTTGATTTTAAGGCAAGTCGCTTAAGACCGGCACACGCCAAAAAAGACCCCTCCCCAATTCAAAGGCACTTTGCAGGCAGCAACCGGCAAAATTTGGCAAAGAAATTACGGAGTTGGGGCCGAAGTAGCTAATGCCCATGAAAACAAAGATTGATTATGTAGAAGGTGACTACATAAGTTTGTTTTGTATAAAGGAATAAAAACACCTCCAAAGATAATTGTATCGATTGAATGGCCGGCCAAATCAGAAAATTAGTATCTGCAATCACAGCTGGAAAAAAGAATGCAAGGCCTCGTCTGACCAAAAGACAAAGGCTGGCTGTTGGCATTGGCATTGTCGGCGCTGCGGCAGCCGGAACCGGCATAGTAAGCACGCACAGACTGATTGAAGCCCAGAGGCAAAGAGTTGCAGCAATTAGAGAAGAGCTTGCAAGCAGAATCCCGAATCCCGGCCCGTGGGCAAGGATTTGCAAGATATACAATTTTAACCCTCGATCTGAACAAGACATTTCAGTGATTAAAACGGTAAATGTCCTTGTACAAAAATATAATACACCCCCTGAAAGAGTCCTATACACTTTAGAAAAACATCTTGCAAATCAAACCGAAGCAGGCATGCAAGCACAATTAACCGCTTTAAATAATGCAATTGCAGGGGCAAAATCAAATGAAGAACGAAAAAGAATTGAAAAAGTCAAAAGTATTGTTTTAGATGTAGTCTTTCTTAAAGACAAAAGAACAAGACAAATTATTTTAGGGGCTTTATCAACCGAAGGCAGCCATAATGCATTAAGAGCAGAATTCGGTTTTAAGGATTGACTAAAACAGCTGCATATACTGGCTGTCTAATTGCATTATCTTGTCTTCGATTTCTTTTTTGCGCTGTTTTGAGGGCCTTGAAAAAAGCTCCGCAATCAACTGCGTTTTTTCTTCGGCAATTTTTTGGAGGATTTTTTGCTTGGAATTTTTGGTTTTCATTTTTTACCAATAAAAAGTAATTGGCTTGCCTGATTTAAATATTCGCCCTAAAAAAAAACAGTTGCAGGGGTTATTCTTCCACTGTAACCGTGAGGTTTTTTGTGTATTCGCGTGCGACGTATTCGTAGCTGTGGAAGTGTTCTGACACTTTTATTGTGACGTCGTATTCGCCTGCGCCGACATAGCCTTTTGGGAAAATGTCAAGGGTGAATTTTTTTTTCTCGTTTGGCGCAATCTTGTCTATTTTTTGCACGAAACCGGTTTTCAACCCGCTTTTGTCAAAAGAGAGGTTTCTTGACGGAAGCACCTGCAGCGTGACCATTGCGTCTTTTTCGTTCCTGCTTGTCAGGTCAATTTTTAGTTCGACAGGTTTTTTCCTGCTTAAAACCATCCTGTAAGGAAACATTGAGGTTGCAATCGAAATCGTCATTTTTTCCCTAACATAAGGAATTGTAATTTGTTTTTTAAATTCTCTGCATGAAAAACGCAACCTTTAAATACACCTTTGAAATAATCTTTTAGAAAAGGATAAAATCTTTTTCCAGTGGTTTTTTGTGGCGCAAGAGTTTCCGGAAGCAGAATTGGTGCAGGGCACCTATATTCTTCGGGCAATGGACTTGCCGCCAAACGTGCAGTTGACAAGAAGAAGCATGCTGCGCTGGTTTGCCTTGGCTTTTGGCCTGATTTCAGAGAACGAGTCGCGCTCAACTGTCCTTGATGTTTTGGATTCACTGTTTTTTTTCAATTTTTCAAAAAAAACAAATCCTACAACGGTTGAAATCCAGGAGTTTTTGAAGGAAAAAAGCCGGCCTGTGTCCGACAAATTGCTTCGCTACCACATCAAGCGCCTCATTGACGCAAAACTTATCCAGAGAAAAAAGCTGCGCTATTCTTTTTCGTCGTCCCCGCACGCCGAAAAAAGCGACGTGAAAGCGGGCTTTTCCCACAACGTGAGCGGCAGTGTTTCAAAAACGCTCTCCGAAATAGAATCGATGCTTGAAAAACTGGCGGAAAATTATCGGAAGATTTGAATGAAAGAACCAGAAAAAAACAACAGAAAGGCCCGTACAAAATTTTTTTGACTTCCAATTAAAATATTTAAACAAACGTTGTGCAATCCAATTTTTGATATTTATTGCCTTTGCAATAATCATTTGGCATGCAGAATTTGGAAATGCGCCCCACCAAACAACAGGAATAATTTCAATTTTAATCGGGCTTATAGTTGCAATTGCCAATTACAAAAAAATTGAATTAATTACCGAAACCAGGTTTTATCAAACTGCACAGCTCTTTAATCGGGAAAAGGTTATACAAAAATACACTTATTTTTTGGCTGCATTATTTATGGGATAATAATGTTGTTCATTTGATAAACTTTCTTGCTGCAAGACTTATTTGGCAAACCTTTTTAACCATATTCAGCCATATTGCTATTTGGCATGATGGAGACTTTGAGGGTTCAGGTTGAGAAGAAGAAGTCTGATTTGGTTAGGCGAAAGGCCATGGAGATTTATGGCCACTCTAAGGGTTCCATTAGCAAGGCGGTTAATGATGCTTTGGACAAGTGGCTTTTTTCGGTTGAGGGAAAAAACAGGACTGTTAAAATTCAGGCAAGCGAACTGACCGGGATGCTTTCGCATTTGAAAGGAACGTCTTTAAGCATTCAAAAAAAAGCTGTTGAAGAGTTTGGCTTGACTGATTGAAAAGATGGTTAAATGTATTTTGTTGACACCAATGTTTTTCTTGAATGGTTTTTGGGCAGAAAAAATTCAAAAGAGTGTGAACTGTTTTTTGAAAAAATTATTTCGGGCAAAATAATTGCCGTCTGTTCCCGATTTTCAATTTATTCTATTCTGATTCACATAACTAAAAGGAAAAATTTTACACAAGCAAAAAAATTTCTTGAATTTATTAATTCAAATGAAAATCTTATAGTTGTAAATACGGGGGTTTCTGATGATTTGAGAATACTTGGGCTAGTTGAAAAAACAGGCTTGGATTTTGATGACGCACTGCAATATTATGCTGCAACCGAATCAAACTGTGATGCAATAATTACATTTGATGCAGATTTTAAAAACAAGGCAAAAATTTTAACGCTAACACCTTCTCAAGCGCCGCTTGAAATGGTTTAAAAAACGCTTAAACCAGCTTTCTCTGCCTTGCCCACTCCAGCGTTTTTCCTTTTAGGACAAATTTTTTCTTTTTCAGCTCCGCAATATTTTTTGCGCCGACTAAAAACATTCCAACGCGTATTTCTTCGATTATTTGTTCAAGGTATCTTTTTACGCCGGCTGTGCCGCCTGCGTTTTGTGCCTTTAGCACAGGGTATGCTGTGGATGCCATGTCTGCGCCCAAAATGATGCATTTTGCCACGTCTAGGCCTGTCCTGATGCCGCCGCTTGCGATAATTGTCCCGCTGAATGCTTTTCGTGTTTCCATCACGGATAGCGTTGTCGGGATTCCGATGTCCCAGAATGTTTCGCCAAGCTCCCTGTTTCCGCGGTAGGATTCAACGCCGACCCAAGTGGTTCCGCCTGCGCCCTGCACGTCGATTGCTTTCACCCTAGTTTTTGCAAGCAGTTTTGCGGCCTCGAAAGTGATTCCATTGCCGACTTCTTTCACGTAAACCGGCTGCCTTATTTTTGACACGGTTTGCCTGATTTGTTTCAGCACGTTTGAGAAGTTTGTGTCACCTTCTTTTTGCACTGCTTCCTGTGCCGCGTTTAAATGGATTGCAAGCGCGTCAGCCTTTATGTCATCCACTGCCTTTTGGATTTGTGATGCGGAGTACTCTGCAAGCTGTGCTGCGCCGATGTTTGCCGCCAAAAAAATGTCTGGTGCGGCGTCGCGGACAAAATAGGTTTCTGTGAGTGCCGGGTCTTCTATCATTGCACGCTGTGAGCCGACCCCCATCCCTAAACCAAGCGTTTGGCATGCTTTTGCGATGTCCTTGTTTATTTTTGTTGCCTCTTTTACTCCACCAGTCATTCCTGAAACCATTATTGGGGCCGCAAATTTTTTTGATAACAGTTTGGTCGAGGTGTCGATTTTTCCCTTGTCCATCTGCGGGATTGCCGTGTACATTAACTCTATTTCTTTGAAGGAAATGTCTTCCAGGCCGGTTGTTTTTTCGCGGAAGGCAACTTGTTTTTTGAGCACTATCTGGATGTGCTCGCCTTTTCTTTTTTTTGTAGGATTTTTTGTCGGCATTTTAATCAGCCCTAAATACGCCTGTTGGCGAAATATTTATGTCAAGGGGCTTTAAGCCTTTTTCTTTCAGTGCACGGATTGCCTGTTGTTTTGTTTCTTTTGAATAGCAGATGCCTATTGCGCAGTCCCCGCCGCCGGCTCCGCTGAATTTTGCGGCTGCACCGGATTTGTTGATTGTTTCGATTATTTTTGACAATTCCCTTGTTTCAAGAGTGTTTCCGGATTTTTCTGAAAGCTCTTTTAGCTGGTCCCTGTTTTGGGCGATTAATTTGAACGTTTTTTCGCTTTCCCCTTTTTTGAGTGCGTTGGCGAGTTTTTTTGTCGTGTCTTTTATTGAACCAATGGCTTGCATGTAATCGGCCGGGTTTGTTTTCTTGAAGATGCCCATTTTTTCGGCAAGTTTTGTGGTGGATGCGCTTTTTCCGCTAAAGGCTGCAATTAATTCAAAGTCTTTTGGCACCGGGATTTCTTGCGCAAAAAAGCCCGGCCAGTCTGATTCAACCACTTCAAGGAGCGGTTTTTTTTCAAGCGCAAGCGAGAGCCATGGGCCGTCAAAGCGCCTGTAAAAAACAAGGCCGCCAAAAGTGGAGGCAGCGATGTCCGCGGCGGAGCCGATTCTGCCTTGGCCTAAAAAGTGCGAAATTGCGGCGAGTTTGTAGATTGTTCCCCTGTTTTTTGTTATTTGCTCTCCGTGCAGTTCCAGCACTGCCGCAACCGTTGCGACTGTTATTGCGGCACTGCTTCCGAAACCGGTTTTCTGGAAAGAGCCGCCTGGCTTTTTTATGGAATTTTTTTTTGAGCCGGTGGCCAGTTCAAATTTTTTTAGCGGAATTTTTTTTTCGTTTAAATACCTTAAAGCGGTTTCTGCAGCGCTTTTTACAAAGCGGAGCACTTCTTTTTGCTTTGGGGTTGCGTTTGGCATCTCTAGGCTTTTTCCGTCGAATTCGCAGGCGATTTTTTTTATGCCAAAATCCGGTGAAGAAATCGCTGTTTGGGGCATTTCTTTTATCAAAACCGTTGAAGCGGAGTCCACGGCCATGACGATTGCAGGGTTTCCTTGCTCTAGCACCGACCATTCCCCGCTTAAAATCAGTTTCCCTGGTGCCTGCACGAAAACCATTTTTTCACCTAGTTACTTCCTAAATATGCGTGGTTGCCTTGCCTTTGGGGTGCGTGCAGTTATTTTCCCTGCAATAGCGGCAAATCCCCTTCGCCTGAATCTCTTTGAAAACAATTTTTGATAATGATTTTCTAAGTCCAATAAAGCCGCATTTTCTTCTGGTTGAAATTTTGTAAAAAGCGAATGTGAGGCTTGCAAAGCATTTTTTACTTTATTTTGTGCAATCTCAAATGTGTGCCCGCGTGAAATCAAATAGGCTTGGGCAAAAAATTGTGATGAAACTCCGGTAAAACAATGCAAAAGGCATGGTTTTTTACGCGGATTTCCTATTTTTCCTAAAACAGCCATTAATGATTCAACTTTCTTGAAAAAATTGTCAGGGACGGGAACTAAAAATAATTCTATACCTTGCCTTTTAAGCCAAGTTTCTTCGCTTTCTGCTATTTGCATTTGTGGCATTCCGCCAAAAAACACAACTCTTTTTATCCCCATTCTAACAAGTTTTTTGACATCTTCTTCTGAATCAAGCTTGCTTGAAATATGGAACCCTTTGTCGATTTTAATTGGCTCTTGTTCACGCATCTTTTCACCTTTTAAAACAAGTGCTCCAAAGAAATTTTTGCATGACTGCCTGGGGCGCACAGGATTGTTTTTTGGACTTCTGTTAAATTGCTTAATTTGGCCTGTATTTTTTTAGCGTTTTTTTTCAGGCAGAGCACTTTTACCTGTGGCCCCGCGTCCATTGTGAAATAACATTCTGTGCCGCTTTCGCGCAGTTCCTGGACTGCTTTAATGACTTTTATTGTCGCCGGTGACCAGTAGATTATTGGGGGCTTTGTCGTGAACATTGTTGCGTGCATTTTCAGCGCGTTTGATTCCGCTGTTTTCCCGACAATTGGAAAATTTTTTGCAAGAATTCCTTTTCGCATTGAATTTAAATCATTGCCGGCTGTTTCAAGCCATGATTTGTAGAGCGGCGATGTTTTGACTGTCTGCTTCATTCCTGCCCTGCTTTTTATTTTTTTTTCTCCCGCAAAAACAACGGTGGCAATCATTGTGAACTCTTTCCAGTATTCCGCCGGCGCAATCTGGTGCGCGTAGCTGTCTGTTCCGTCGCTTTTTTCTCCGTGCTTCCATTCAGCGAATCCGCCAAAAATTGAGCGGCAGGCAGAGCCGCTTCCCTGGCGCGCGATGATTGACAGGTGCTTTTTGTCAAATGAAACGCAGAGCGCGTGCGTTGCGGCAAGGGTGAGTGCCGCAAACCCTGACGCGGAGCTTGCTAGGCCAGCGGCGGTCGGGAAATTGTTTGTGCTTTCAACACGGGCCTTTTCTTTTTTCTTGCAGATTTTTCGGATTAGGCCAAGGTGTTTTTGCACGTTTTTTGATTCTTTGCCGGAAATTTTTTTCCCGTTTAAGACAAAAATGTCGCTTTTGTATTTTTTGCCAAACTCAACAGTCGTTGTGGTTGTCATTTTGTCTGTTGTCATTGAAATGCTTGAGTTTGTTGGCAGGATGAGTTTTTCGTCGCGCTTTCCCCAGTATTTTACCAGCGCAATGTTTGCATTTGCGGTTGCTGTTGCCTTCATTTCACCACTTCTTTTTTTGCAGGAGTTTTGGCAGTCCTGCTATTGATTCAATTACGGAGTCGGGCTTTATATTGCTTTTTTTGAGCTCTTTTGGGCTGTAGTTCCCGGTTTTTACAAGTGCGGATCTGATTCCGGCGGCTTTTGCGCCGGCAAT
>CAYIER010000004.1:5445-6784 GCA_964362395.1 uncultured archaeon | reverse complement strand
GTTTTTTATCAATCACACACCAACCTTTGTTATGTAGCTGCCAAAGCCCTCTTTTTCGAATTCTCGCGCGATTTTTTTCTGCTGTTCAGCGTTTTTTGCCAAGGCAAACATGCAGCCGCCCATCCCTGCGCCGGTGAGCTTTGCGCCAAGCGCGCCAGCGCCAAGGGCAGTTTCGCAGAGCAATTCCAGCTCTTTTGAGCTTACGCCAACCTGTTTTAACAGTCCCTGGTTTTTATTTAAGAGTTCGCCGACTTTTTTTCCGTTGCCGGCAATAAGCTCTTTTTTTGCTTCGTGGGCCAACTCCTTTGCCTGTCCGAATATTTGTTCAAATTTTTTTGGCTGTTTTTCTTTCTGCGCGCGCACAAATTTCACTGCTTCCCCTGTGTCATGGATTATTCTTGTGTTGCCAATTACAACCAGCAGCGGCTTTTTCATTTTGAGCTGCTCCATCTTGTTTTTTCCGCCATGCAGGTTTTTTTCAAACCACACAAGGCCGCCAAAAGTTGAAACCGTGTTGTCTATTCCGCTTGGCGCTGAATGGAATACGTGCTCTGCTTTGAATGCGATTTCGTTTATTTTTTTGTCGCTTAGGTTGAGCAGGAATTCGCGGTTTAGCTCGCGTGCAATTGAAACAATCAGGGCCGCGCTGCTTCCAAGGCCGCCAAATATCGGGATGTTTCCGTCAATTTCTAGGCGGAAGTTTTTTTTCTCAAGGGCTGTTTCCTTTAAAATTATCTGCATTGTCTGCTCCAGTATGTCGCTGTTTCCTTTTCCGACCAAAATGTGCTTGTTTGTGAGGCGGTCGTTTACGGTTATCCCTTTTTCGTTTGGGTAAAGCCTGCAGCGCGTGTACAGGCCAATTGCTGACGCAATGCCCGGCAGGCCGTAGACGACAAAGTGCTCGCCAAAAAGGATTAGTTTTCCGTAACCTAACTGCATAAAAGAAATCTTTTCACACAAGTTTAAATTTGTGCCCGTACGCTATTACGCCCTCTGCGTGTTCATCGGCTATTTTGCGGAACACTTTTTTTGCTTTGGCGCCGATTTTTATTTTTTCGCGCGGCGAGTCAACTATTTGCGACAAAATTTTTGCCTTGTTGTCAAATTCTATCAGCGCGAGAAAGTATGGCGTTTCATTTTCAAAGCCGATTGGCCCGACAAAGACTTCGGTAAAGGAGATTATTTTTCCGATGGGGGGCATTTCAAGTTGTTCAATTTTTCCTTTTTTTCTGCAGGCAGGGCAGATTGTGCGTTGCGGAAAAAAGTATTCGCCGCAGTTTTTGCAGTGGCTGCCCATCAGCCTATACCGTTCCTCAAACTGCCGCCAGTGAAGCGGAAC
>CAYIER010000004.1:0-5345 GCA_964362395.1 uncultured archaeon | reverse complement strand
AAACAAAAATTGCTGCAGAAAAAATTATTTTTTCTTTTGTTGGCCAAAAAAATTTTTTAAAATTCATAAAGTTTCCTCAAATTTTTTTAAAAATATGAATTACTGCAGTTGCCCCGCTTCCGCCAACATTGTGAGTTAACCCTATTTTTGCACCTTTTACTTGCCTTTTTTCCGCTTCGCCATTTAATTGCGTAAAAATTTCTACTGCTTGCTTTACTCCCGTTGCCCCTACGGGGTGCCCCATTTTCAATCCGCCAGAAGCATTGATTGGAATTTCTCCGTCAAGCGCTGTTTTTCCAAGTTCGGTTGCTTTTCCGCCTTCCCCTTTTTTGAAAAAACCAATGTCCTCGATTGCAAATATTTCTGCGCACGAAAAACAGTCGTGGGCTTCGGCTAAATCAATGTCCGATGGTTTGAGTTTTGCCTGTTCAAACGCTTTCTTTGCTGCTACTTTTGTTGCTGCAAGTTCTGTCAGGCTTTTTCTTCCGGTTAACGCAAGCGTGTCTGATGCCTGTGCGCTTGCAATAATTTCAACGGCTTTTTCAGTGATTTTTTTTGCTTTGCTTGTTTCGCATAAAATGACTGCTGCTGCGCCGTCAGTAATCGGGGAACAATCCAATAATTTTAGCGGGGAAGCCACATATCCTGATTTCATTACGTTTTCAACCGTTATTTCGCGGTGGAATTGCGAATAAGGGTTAAACATTCCGTTGTGGTGGTTTTTTACTGAAACCATTGCCATTTGCTCTTCAGTGGTGCCGTATTGTTCCATGTGCTTTTTTGCCATTAAAGCGTATAATGCAGGGAATGTTGCTCCGTGAAATAGTTCGGTTTCTTCGTCGCCGGCACCGCCTAATGCAGAGCCCGCCTGCCCGCCTGAAACTTCAGTCATTTTTTCAACGCCACAAACTAAAACCATGTCGTGCTGGCCAGAAACAATTGACAGGTAAGCATTCCTCAATGCAACGCCGCCAGAAGCACAAGCTGCCTCTAAGCGGGTGCTTGGAAGCGGATTTAGCCCCAAATGGTCTGCAACCAGTGCCCCAAGGTGTTCCTGCCCGATAAATCTGCCAGACGCCATGCACCCAACATAAATTGCTTCTAATTCCTTGTCATTAATTTTGGAATTTTCAATGGCATTCATGGAAGCCTCTGTGCTTAAATCCCTTAAACTTTGGTTCCAATGCTCCGAAAATTTTGTCCGGCCCGCGCCGATGATTGAAACGGTTCTCATTTTTATGCTCTCCGCATTTTGCGCCTGTTCCGCGTATTGTTTTGTTGGTCTAAGCCAAGCCTTCGCCTGATTCTTTGAGAATCTGATATCCCTAATCTGCGCCTGACAATTTCTTTCTCTGCAGCGGCTTGCCTTTGATTGCCTTCGTTTATTTCTAAATGCCCTCTTACAATGTTTTTTGCGCCAACTCCAAGGCCAATGCCTGCAGCGATTTCGCCGCCCATTGCGGCAAGAGCGGCAGAAGCCGTTGCTAATTTTTTTCCTTTCCAAAGCAATTGCGCACCTCTGGTGATTTGGGCCCTCGCACCTGCAATTTCTGCGTGCAGTGCTGCGTTTGGGTGTTTTTGCATATGCCTGGCCGCACCGCCATGTTGTCCTAAAATTCTTGCGGCAACTCTTTTTCTTGGAAATCTTTTTAGCATGCCCATTTTTTCACAAGCTCTTGAGTTTTTTCCTTTGTATGACGTATTGTGCGTAGTCTATGTATTCCTTTTCTTTTATCATTTCCAGCACCGGCACTTTGGCGCGTTTTTTTTCAATGTTTTTTGTCGCGGTGAAGACGAACCCGTCGCTTCCCGCCCCGCTTCCATAGCTCACAACTAAAATTGTGTCGCCTGCTTTTGCTTTGTCAAGCACTGATGCAAGGCCAATCATTGAGGAGCCGCTGTAAGTGTTTCCGATCATCGGTGTCAATAGCGCTTGCTGCAGTTTGCTTTGGTCAATTCCCAAAATTTTTGCTGCTTCGGTTGGGAATTTTCCGTTTGGCTGGTGCGGCACAAAATAGTCCACGTCTTTTGCCTCGATTCCCGCTTTTTTCATTACACCTTTTGCGCCGGCAATTAAGTGCCGAAAGTATGCAGGCTCGCCGGTGAAGCGCCCCGCGTGCCTTGGAAATTCTGCCTGCTGGCGCCGCCAGAAGTCCGGCGTGTCTGTTGTGAAAGAATAGGTTTCTTCGAGTTTTGCGATTAGTTCGTTTTCTTTTTTTCCGACAATAATCGCCGCGCCGCCGCTTGCCGCGGTGAATTCGAGTGCGTCGTTTGGGCGGCCCTGTGCGGTGTCTGCGCCGATTGCAAGACCGTATTCTATCATGTTGCTTTCAACCATTCCGGCGCACATTTGTATGCCTGCGGTTCCTGCCTTGCATGCAAACTCGAGGTCTGCTGCGGTCAGGTCCGGGCCGGCGTTGATTGCGTCACAGACAATTGTTGCGGTTGGCTTTACTGCGTATGGATGTGATTCGCTTCCGGCATAGATTGCGCCGATTTTTTGCGCGTCAATGCCGCTTTGGTCCAGCGCGTTTCTTGCTGCCTCGATTGCGATTGTTGCCGCGTCCTCGTCAATTGCACCCACCGCTTTTTCTTTCACGCCAAGGCCTGCGCTTATTTGTTTTCCGTCTTTTTTCCACACGCGCGCGATTTCTTCAACAGTTATACGCATGCGCGGGACATACGCGCCGTAACCTACAATTCCGCACTTCAAGTTTTTGTTCACCGTTTTGGATTTTTTTAAATATAATGGGGGTTTTATTAATAAATTCTTTTTAAACCCCAATTTTATATTACCGTCTCCCCGCGAGGGAGACATGTATGCGTGCCAGCCGCTTGCCCTGTCGCCTTGCCTGCCCTGGAAGGGTAAAGGTAAGGGGGCGCAACCGGCTTTTTATTAATAAATTCTTTTTAAAGCCTTAAAAAGGCTTCGTCAAAGAGCGCCTGAAAAAACGTTGATTGACTAAAGCCGCGTTTTTTTACCTTCTTTTTGCCTCAACTATTTTTTCGAGCGCTTCAATCACCCATCTGCAGTAATCGAGCGGTTTGGCGTGGCTTTGGTATAAATCAACGGCTTCTTCTCTAAGTTTATTTGCGGACTTCTTGACTGATTTTATTTCCCTTATGCCAAGTTGTCTTTCTTTTTGTTCAAATTCATTAATGAATTGCAATGCTTTTCTCAGCGATCTGAACCTTTCAAGCAATGTTTCAAGCGTTTGCACGTGCACCATTGCAAGGCTTTCCTGAATTAAGATTTCAGGGGGTTTTGTGCCTTCAGCCATAGTGTATGTGCTTGTACCGGCAGGGTCGGATAAAAAGTCTCGAATGCAGCGATTTGTTTTTCCGATTTTGATTATTTCGCCTTCAAGCCAGTGTTTTTGCTGCCTTGCAGCGTCAACGTCAAATTGTGTGGCGGAAAAATTTTGGCGTTCCGTTTGCTTTTCACGCCATGCCCTGAATATTTTGGCGATTCTTTGGCTTTTTGCCCTTAACCAGCTTGGCATAAATGAAAGCGCTTATTTTTCCAGCAGTTCTTTTGCGCGCGCGACCGAGATGTTTTTTTCGCCTGCCATTTGTTTTGCAATGTGGTCGATTTGTTTTCCTTTTGCGCCTGCTATTACCGCGATGTTTTTTGCGTGGAGTTTCATGTGGCCGGTCTGAATGCCGACCGTGGATAGTGCCCGCAGCGCGGCAAAGTTGTTTGCTAGCCCAACGCAGGCGATTATTTGCGCCAGCTCTTGGGCGGTTTTGACGCCGAGAATTTTGAGTGAAACCTGCGCGGTTGGATGCGTTTTTGTCGCGCCGCCGACAAGGCCGACTGCTAAGGGCAGGGTGATTTCTCCGACGAGGTCGCCTTTTTTGTCTTGGCAGTATTTTGCCAGCGGCCTGTAATCGCCTTCAAAAGCGGCGTAGCCGTGGGCGCCTGCTTCGACTGCGCGCCAGTCGTTTCCTGTTGCAATCACCACTGAATCAATGCCGTTCATTATGCCTTTGTTGTTTGTGGCGCACCTGTAAATGTCGGCTTTTGCAAATTCGTACGCTGAAAGGATTGCGTCTATTGTTTTTTCGCCTATGTTTTCTTTTTTCCACACTGTCCTTGCGCTTGCGAGGCGGTGTGTTGCAAGGTTTGAAATTATCCTAAGGCATGCTTTGCCGCCAGAGAGTTCTTCTATTCTTGGCGCGATTTTTTCGCACATGGTGTTGATTGCGTTTGCACCCATTGCGTCGCGCACGTCAACTATGAGGTGCACTACCACCATTTTTTCTTCTTCGCCAACTGCCCTTATTTCTATTTCGCGTGCCCCTCCCCCGAATTTTACAAGTGTTGAGTCCTGTGAGTTTGCAAGGTTTAATAGTTCTCCTTTGTGGTCAAGGATTTTGTGCCTTGCTTTTTCAAAATCGTTTACCCCCAAAAGCTGGATTTGGCCAATCATCAATGGCTCTGTTGCGGTTGCAGTGAAGCCCTCTGAGAGCTTTGCCGCGTTTGACGCGGCGGCGACAACGCTTGGCTCTTCGAGCACCATTGGCACGAGCACTTCTTTTTTGTTTATCACAAAATTTGTGGCAACCCCAAGTGGCAATTCAAACGTGCCAATTACGTTTTCAATCATGCGGTCAGCAATGTCAATTCCAAGGGCACCGGTTTTTTGCAGGACGGCAATCTGCTGGTCGTTTAGACCCGCGATTTCATTGATTATTTTGCGGCGCTCTTCAACAGTTTTTTTGTAGAATTTTTCAAGCCTCGGATCCAACATGCTCACCTAAAAAAAAATTCGGGTTTTTAAAGTATTTCCATTAAACTTCCAATAAAAAGCTTTCGGCAAAAGGCAGCCCAAAAAACGCTGATTGACTGATTTGGCATTGAATGCAGCAATATTTAAATACTATAGCCAATTATAATTTATTATGGCAACTACGATTCAGGTTAGTGATGACTTGCAGGCACAGCTTTCAAAAAAAAAGCTGTTTTCGCGCGAAACTTATGAGGAAGTCATTTGGGATTTGATTGAGGATTCAAAGGAATTAAGCGAGAGAGCCAAAAGCGAGTTAAAAATAGCCAGAGAAGAAATCAAATCAGGCAAAGTGCATTCATTTTCTTCTGTAAAGAAAGAACTTGGGCTTTAAATGTACGAAATACTGTTTTCTGGCTCTGCCTTAAAGCAACTGAAAAAACTTGAAAAAAACGTTCAGGAGAGAATTGTCTCTGCACTGGATAGGGCACGGGTCAGGCCGGAAAGCTTTGTGAAAAAACTTGTCGGAGACCCTGGCTACAGGCTGCGCGTTGGCAATTACAGGGTGATTGTTGATATTGACAAAAACAAACTCATTATTTTGGCATTAAAGGT
>CAYIER010000003.1:0-30108 GCA_964362395.1 uncultured archaeon | reverse complement strand
AAAAAATCGACCAGATACAGGAAAAAATCAACTCGCTTGAAAACGAAATAAAAACACTCCAAATAATTTCCAAGTGGTCAAAAGAATAAAATTGGGTGGCATAATGTACGTATTTAGCTTCGTAGCATTACAAGAAGCTGGGCGTAATTGCTTACTTTTCTGAAGTGAAAAGTTTGGTTTTTTAAGCCGAAAACGCCAAATACTGGTTTTTTTTATTATTTTTTCATGTTCAGTAAAGAGAAGGCGTTGAGGGAAGAAAACAAAAACCTGCGCACCAACCCCAACCTGCAAAGACAACACATGCAGTGACAGCGAAAACAACAACGCCTGTCCAACCGACTGCAAAAGCACAGGATTAGCCGCCGGGCTGCCAGTCGAACAACTCGCACTAATAGCTCTTGGACTACTCATATTCGCTGGCCTTGCAATCGCAATAACACACGTGCTGTCAGCAAGGCAAAGGGTGTGACTTGGGTTTGCCAAGTTTGCAAATGCCAACGAAGCTTTCATTTTTTCCATAAAAAATCGCACCGGAAATTTTTCTTCCCAGTTTCGCACCGGAAACGCGGTGTGCTTCTTTTTTGTTTAAAAGCAAGTTAACTGTAGTTGTGGTTAGAGGTGATTTGAAATGAATCAAAATCAAGAAAAAGTTTCAGCAAAATTGGTGACATTTATGCCGGGAAATTACAGGCCGCAAGGGTGGTTTGCGCGGCTTGCAAAACAGGTTGCCCAGTGATTTTAATGCAGGAAAAAACAGTGCTACAAAACCGCCCAATTCATAAGTTGCAGATAGGCAATATCCAGGTCGCAATCTGGGAAAACGAGGCAGGGAATGGGAAAAAATTCCCAACTGTTTCGCTTTCCAGAAGCTACAAGCAAGGCGACGAATGGAAAAACTCCAGTTCGCTGCGCACCAGCGACCTGCTCAAGGCATCACTTGCACTCCAGAAAGCCTACGAGCTTCTTGCAGTGCGGGAACAGCAAAACCAAAATTAAACACTTTCCCTCCCAAACAATTATTATGGAAATTCAAATAGAAGTGCTTTCGGCAAACAAATTTGTGCAATTCAACCCAATGCAGCAAAAAGCCCTTGATGCCGGCATTTTTGGCGAAAGTGTCGTTGTAAGTGCTCCGACAGCCTCCGGAAAAACAATTATTGCCGAACTCTGCGCGCTCAATTCCATTCTTGACAACAAAAAAAAGGTTATTTACACCTGCCCGTTGCGTGCGCTTGCCGCGGAGCATTATTCGGATTTCAAAAAAAAATATTCCAAACAGTTTGGCATCAGGATGGCAATTTCCACAGGCGATTTCGATTCCTCCTCCAGCTACTTGCAGAATTACGATTTGATTTTTACCACTTATGAAAAATTGCAATCCCTTTTGAGGCACAAGGCAGCGTGGATTAATTCCGTTGGCCTTGTCATAATTGACGAAATCCACGAGCTTGATTCCGATCGCGGCCCGGTTATTGAAGTAAGCATCACGCAATTGCGCCAAATCAACCCGGCCATTCAGTTTTTGGGTTTGAGTGCAACAATCCCAAACGCAAAGGAAATTTCCGGCTGGCTTTCCGCAAAGCTGGTTGAAAGTGATTACCGCCCCGTGAAGCTGGTTGAGGGCGTGTTGTTTGACGGCGTGCTTGATTTTGGCGCAAAGCAAAACGAAATCGAACGAAAAAAAGACTCGTTAACAACCATTGTTTTTGACACGTTAAAAAAGCAAAAGCAGGCGCTTGTTTTTGCAAACACGCGAAAACGCAGCGAGGGCATGGCAAAAAACCTGTCCGCCCTGACCGAAAAATCCCTTTCTACAGCAGAAAAGGGCGCGCTTGAAAAGGCATCGCAAAAAATCCTTCACGCGCTCGAATCGCCGACAGAACAATGCGAAGCGCTTTCGCGCGCGGTAAAAAACGGCTGCGCTTTCCACAACGCTGGGCTGATGCAAAAACAGCGCGAAATAGTCGAAGGACTGTTCCGCAGCGGGCTGCTGAAAATAGTGTGTTCCACGCCAACGCTTGCGGCCGGAATTAACATGCCGGCCTATCGCGTGGTCATCCCGAGCCTTTATCGCTACACTGTGTTTGGTAACCAGCGCATTCCGGTGCGCGAATACAAGCAGATGTCGGGGCGTGCCGGCAGGCCAAAGTACGACACCGAAGGGGAATCCGTTTTGTTTGCAAATTCGCCGACGGAATCCGATGAACTGTTTGAAAATTATATCCGCGGCGACCTTGAGCCGATTACTTCAAAGCTAGGTTCAGAGCACGTGCTGCGCACGCACCTTTTGTCTGCAATTGCGACAAACTTCGTTTTCGACCTCGCGTCAATGGAGGATTTTTTTTCAAAAACATTTTTCGCACACCAGGGCGCTGACCTGAAGGGGCTTTTTGGCAAGCTATCTGCCGCGCTATTGGAGTTGCAGGAAATGGGGTTTGTGAAAAGCACAGGAAAAAGGATTTCCGCAACCCAAATCGGCAACCGCGTGAGCGAATTGTACCTTGACCCCAAATCCGCGTTCAAAATAATTTCTGCGCTGCGCAAAAACAAGTATTTTGACCTGAGTTACCTGTTCATTTTGTCTGATACACTGGAATTTTCTCCGCACTTTTCCGTTCCAAAAAAAAGCGAGCCGGCACTATGGGAACGCCTATCCGAAGAAAAAGAGCTGCTTCCGGTGAGCGTCGAAGGGGAAATGCATTTTGAGCCAGCGCTTTTGGCAAAATACAATTCAACGCTCCTCTTAAATGACTGGATAAGCGAGGTCTCGGAAGAAAACCTCATAAAAGAATACAATGCCGCGCCTGGCCTTTTGCACTCAAAGCTGCGTATCTGCGACTGGCTGGCTTACTGTGCACAAGAACTGTCAAATCTCCTTTCACAAAGCAGCCACTCTGCAAAGCTTGGGCTGTTAAGGAAAAGATTGAAGAAAGGTGTAAAGTCCGAATTAGTGTTTTTGACTGAATTGAAAGGAATCGGCCGCGTCAGAGCACGCCGCCTATTCCGCGCCGGAATAAAAACAATCACTGACGTGAAAAAAACAGACGTAGAAGACCTCGCAAAAATCATTCCGCTGCAAGTTGCGAAAAAAGTTAAAGGGCAGCTCAAAACAGCCTGATTTTTTTTAGCAAATTTTGGGTGCTGCAATCAATTTTTCCTGTTTATTGGATATGTTTAAAATGTTCTTTAGCATAGTATTTTTATGAAATACCTTTCTGTTGAGAAAATAATAGAATTAAATGTTCTGGCAATAAACCTCATTAAGGTTAAAAAGGCTGACAAGGCAGAAGTAAAAAGTAGGCAAAAAATAACTGATTCAATAAACGAAACTACGGGCAAACAAGGCGACATTTATGACAAGGCGGTTGTTTTAGCTAAAGGCTTAATCCAAAAGCATGCTTTTGCAAGCGGAAACAGAAGAACAGCATTTCTTGCGGCAAAATATTTCCTAATTGAAAACAGCCAAAAATTCGGGCCAAAAGACGATGCAAATCAGTCAAAAGTAATGCTTGGAATCAGAGAACAATATTATTCCGACGAAGAAATAAAGGGGTGGTTAAAAAATGGAAAAATCAAAGAATTTGTCAGAAGATGAAAAAAGCAAAATAGTTGTCGAAGAAATAAAAAAATTCAACAAACTGGCCTCAGGGCACAAAAAATTGCTTGAAGCAATAGGAAAACTTTAAGGTCGCCAAGTTTTATTTTTAAGCAAGTTTTGAAAATTCTTTGAAGCAGTTTTTCTTTTGTGCGGCTGCATGCTTTGCATTTAATTCACTTAAAACTAGCTGACAATCTCTTTTTCTATCGCTTCCCTGATTTTTTTTGCGTCAAATCCGAGTTTGATTAGGCGCGTCTGGCCCTTGATTCCTTTTCCAGAGTTTGTGGTCACGATGAGCCCGTACATTTCGAGCTCTGAAACGTATTCGCGGTACCATCGCGCGCTCACCGCGCCATTTTTTGAGTTTTTTGCAATTGTTTCGTATTCCTTGTAGACTTCACCCGAAAAAAGCACGCCTTCCTCTGTTTTGCCGGTGATTGTCTTTATCCCATTGGTGCTTAGCGACAGGTTTGCAATTGCAAGCAAAACAAGCTGCTGCTGTTCCGGCAGCGTGCTTATCATGTTGATGATAATTTCTTCTTCGACCTTTTTTTTTGCCTTGCGCACTTCAAAGTCAGTCACTTTTCCAAGCCCTTTTTGGTCGGCAATTTCGCCAGCGCGCAAAAGAAGCATCAATGCGGTGCGTGCGTCGCCTGATTCCTGTGCCGCAATTGCCGCGGAAAGGGTGATTGCGGAATCGTTCACGACATTTTGCTTGAATGCCTTTTGCGCGCGCTGCAGCAAAATTTCGCTTAATTCCTGTGCATTGTATGGCGGGAAAACCATTTCGTGCTGGCACAGGCTGCTTTTAGTGCGCGGCTCAAGGCGGTCCTTAAACATCACGTTGTTGCTGATGCCGATGATTGAAATGCTCCCATCCTTGAGTTCATCATTTGCGCGGTTCAATGAATACACCAGGTCGTCAAGGTCCTTTATTTTGTCGATTTCGTCAAGCAAAATTATCAACTGCTTTTTTTTGGAAACAAACTCCAGCAGCTTTTCGTAAATGAAAGCAGCGCTAAATCCCATAAAGTTTTCTTCAGGAAAAAAATCCTTCACAATCTTTATCAGCACGCGGTACTTGCTTGAATGGTTCCTGCAGTTCACGTAGGCGATTTCCACGGGGATATTTTTTGCGTCAGAAAAATCCTTTAACTGCTGCCCGACCCTTTTTGTCACGCTGGTTTTGCCGCAGCCGGTTTTTCCGTAAATAAAAATGTTGTCGGCCTTTTTTCCCTTAATCGCCTGCGCAAGGATTGTGCTGATGTCCTCTATCTGTTTTTGGCGGAAAGGCAGCTCTTTTGGGATAAAATGCGGGGTCAAGAGGCTCCTGTCCACAAAAATGGTTTCCTTTGAGAATTCTTTTTCAAAAATGTTTTCAGCCAGCAAAAAAAAGCCCCCCCTAAAGCCAATACAGGCAATTAAGTTAAAAGGAAACGGAGTTGTGGAATAAAACCACTTCCTATAATATACTTTGCTTTCCTTACCACGAATTAATTATGTAGCTGCCTCGTTTTTTTTGTTTTGCCGCATTTTTTTGCATGCAATGCCGCTTTGCAATAAATATGTTTAAAATCAGTTATGGAGTTATTTTTTGTTTAGCACTATTACTTTTTTTTTGGAGGGTGGTAAAGTGGCCTTATTTGAAAAACTTGTTGGAAAAAGAGAAGAAGTTGATGTTGAAGAGTTGCTCAACAACATTGACGTAGAAGACGAAACATTGTACGAGGACGCAGATGCCTACGTGAAGCCGATTTCCCTGAACTCGGAAGTGGACAGGGACCTGATTTTGGAGGAAGCAAAAAACGGAAACATAGTCTTAATGAACATTGCTGATCTCTCTAAAAGGAATGCCATGAAATTAAGGGAACTTGTCGGTTCAATAAAAGACGGCATTCACGGAATCAACGGCGACATGGCGCGCATTTCACAGGACAGGGTCCTAGTGACGCCAAGCAAGGTAAAAATAGTCAAGAGGAAAGAGCCGATGTAAAAGCGGCTCTTGAATTTTTTTTAAAATTTTTGATGATTTTTCCTTATTTTTTCCTTATTTTTTTGTTTTACTGTTTCAGGCGAACTCGAACAGGTTTTTTTGCTCTGTTTTTTGGCTTGTGAATACCGATTTTATTTCTTCGTCAATAAGGTCAATCCTTTGGCTGAGGTAATTGCTTAACCCGTATTTTGAAATCATTTTTTTTGCAATCTCAAGGTATTTTGTGACTGACCCGTGCGCTATTGTCAGGATAATGTTCCCTTTGTTGCATTTAGTGCACTCGCCCTTTAACGGAATGCGGCGGTATTTTGCATTGCAGTTGGTGCACCGGAAGTTTTGCCTTGAAAAAGAGCGCGCGTTTCCGATGATGTCCGGCAAAAAGTGCGATATGAGCACGCGTTCAAGCGAGTCCTTTAAGTCAACAGCCTTTATTCTGCTTTGCAGTTTTGCGGCTGCATCCATTTTTTCCTCCATTTTTTGCAGCAGGATGTATGCAGACGATTTTGGCCCCTCGTCAAAAATTGCCGTGTCGTGCGTGAAGCCAAACCCGCTGTACTGTTCCGGCGTGTCAAGCTTTTGCTCTATCCTTGAAATCCCGCCAATTTGCGGCGGCGAAAACTGCCTGCTTTTTTCGTACAATTCTAGCGGGTACTCCGTGCAGGTCTCTATATCGTATGCCTCGTCGTCGATTTCGGTCGGGTTTATTACGGTTGTGAAAACCAATGGCGCATCCATCCGGCCGCCCCGGCTTATCGGCAGGTAGTGCTCTGAAAAGTTCAGCAACGCGTCCATTAAGAGCATTAAGCTGTCTTGGTCTCCGTCGCAATTTCTTCTCTTAGCAAGGTGAAAGTATGGGTTTGCAAAGCAGACGCGCGCCTTTGAATAGCCGATTATCCTACCGATTACAGCGGCAGACGTGTGCGGGGCAAGCCCGAGCACGAGTTCCCCGATGATGTCTTCCTTTGAGTTTTTGCCAAAAATTTTCGCAAGGCCGTAGAATTTTTCCAGCTCTTCGTCGATGAATTTTGTTATTTTCACAAAAAACTTTCCTGCCTCCTCGTTGACAATAAGGTCCTGTGGGAACAGTTCGATTGTCTGGCCGTCGTCTTCAATCGGGTTGCCGTTGATGTCCTTTAAGTAGCCCAGTTCCTTGAGCTTTTCAATGCCGGTGCCGATTTCTTTTGGCTTGAAATGCGTGAGCGGCGCGTTGAGTATCTCGTACCTGATTGTGCCGTCGCGGAAAATGTGCACGCCGTTTATCGCGCGAAGAATGCCTTTCTCAAGCGGTTCGGGGATTTTTTCCGCATTAATAAGGCCCTTTACGCCTTTCACCAGTTCCGGGGTTTTGACACCGAGGTTCTGTATTGCGTTTGCAAAAATTTTTTCAAGGTTTATTTTCCGCTTCGCGTAGGGAAAAGCCGGCTCTTTGCATTGCCTGCAATAATTTTCGGCAAGGTTTGCGCCGCATTTTTTGCAGGAAAAAACCTTTTTTGTGGCCGAGCCGCAGCTTGTGCAGACGGGCGTGCACGTGGTTTCCCCGCAATTGGTGCACTGGAAAGCCGCAATTTCAACTTCAATGACGCCGTGCATCCGGTCGCTGTATTTTTCTGTCGCCTTGTTGATTGACCTCGTGTTTCCGCCTGAAATTCCAATCGGGAACAGCACGTTTGGGTTTCCGACCATTTTCCTTGGCTTTGCCTGTTCCGGGCGGCCCATCCTTGCACCGATGAATGACCCCTGTTTGTCCCTGATTTCTATTCCGCACATGCTGCTTAAAATTTCCAGGTTTTCTTTTGAATAATCGGGCGTTGCCTTTGAAAAAGCCCCAAACGTTTTCAGGAACGGGTAAGCAAACTGCTCTTCCACGATTATTTCGTTTTCGGAACTTTTGTGCGGCAGGCAGATTTTTTCAAAAATGCCTTTGAGATTGTCCGTTTTCTGGAAACGCACAAGGGCAATCCTGTCGCTGTCAAATTCTTTTTTTGCCCTCTCAACTTCCTCTACAACCATTTTTATTTCGTCTTTTTTGAGCGAATTGTAAAAATGCGTGAACTTTGGGTGAAGAGGCACCCCAAACTGTATTGAAAGCTCTGTGGCGGTAAAGCAGTCGATTTCTTTGGGGCGTTTAAAAATTTTTTCAAAATCAAACTGTTTTGTGCTTTCCTTTGAGGCATTTTTCACGGCATTTTTTAACTCCAGCACCCACCACTCCTCACAGTAACCTGCAGGCACAAGCGGGTGCGCGGTTTTTCGGAAATCGCCAAGCGTCACAAGCATGTCGCCAAGGAAAAGAATTTTTTCAACCAAGCCATTCACATCAATTGCTTCCTGTGCAAAATGCAGCTGTTTCACTTCGCCGCCAAAAAGCTTCACAATCGGGCCCTCAATTGAATCCACTGCAAACGCCTCGGCGCTTTTTCCGGGGCGCTCGATTTTTAATTGCGTTCCGACTGCAATGAAGCCGTCCAAAAGAAACATAGTTGCAGGGTGGATTCCGCGACCCATTATGCCGGTGTTCCTTGCCTTGCCATACCTTAGCCTAAAGCCGCCAACCCTTGAAGGATAGCAAAAAATCGGCCTTCCTGCGGCAATTTTTCCAAGGTACTTTGCGTTGGGCTCAATTGACTCGGTTTTTTCACCGGTTTTTTTGAACTTGATGACCCCCTCAAGCCAGTTCCAGTCAAGGCCAAGCATTTTTGAATAAGTCAGGATCTTCATTGCCTTTAACCCGACCCCCTCGCTTACAACAAGGCACATTCCGCCGCGAATGCGGTTTGTCGCGACCCTTTCAAGGTCCTTGTAGGCAACTACCTCGCGCTCCTCGGTCGGTTCGCCGTTCACGCACACGGGGCAGCCGATAATTATTTTCCTGACGTCTTCGTCCGACAATTTGTACTGGCGGGAAATTATTTCGTCATAGATTTTTATTTCCTCAATGTACCGTTCTATTTCCTCGCCTGTGGGCTTGTACCTGTCAATGCCAAGCAGTTCGCGTGCATAATCCCCAAGAATCAGGGGGAAAACCGCTGCGGTCCCGCCAGCCGCCCTTATTGGGCCGGCAAAATAAATGTCAACGTATTTTGTGCCGTCAAAATTCCTGCTGATTTTGACAGACGGCACGCCGTCAATCGGTGCGACAACAACCCCTTCTGTCAAAAGCATGAGGCAGCTTTTAACCGCCTGCTCAAGGCGCTTCTCGTCGTTTTGAATCACGCACCATTTCTGGTCCATTATTTCTTTGAAAATCTTAAAAATCGTTTTAATCCGGTCGCCCTTCATTTCCTTGTAAATTTCGCGGTAACTTTTTGCAATTCCATTTGGGCCGATTATATTTTCGGTCCTGTCCGCAAGATCGGTTGTCGGCTTTGATTCGACAACAGGCTCAATATCTTTTCCAGCCGCGCGCGCCCTTGACGCAATCCCAAACTGGCGCTCCATTTCGTCAATCAGTTTTTCGTAATATTTTTTTATGTGCGGCAATGCAATGATTTTTTGCTTTAACTCCATTTTGTCTCTTCCTTTGTGTAAAAGCAGTTTTCGGTGATTTTTCTTGTCCTTAAATCCGTTTCAACTGCGATTCCAGGAGTCGGCACAATCCCAAGCTGCACCTGAAACGCTGTCCTTGCCTGCCATGTTCCAGAATTAATCACCGTGCAGCCACGGTACTGGGCATAGCCGTTATGGTGCATGTCGCCCCCAAAGTAAAAATCCGGCTCTTCGCGGATAAGCATAAAATCCTTTTTTTCCGGAACATATGGCTGCTTTGAGCCATAACCTGCCATTAGGTCTCTTCTCTTCAAAAGTTCAACCATTCCCTCTGCTGGCCTGTCTGGCCTTAAAGAATTCACGGTCGCAGTCAGGTCATGGATTGAAGCGCCATGGTAAATGAGGCACTTTAGCCCCTCGATTTCAAACCAGCTTGGGCTGCCCACAAAATGGATATTTTTGCAGCCAGCCATTGATTTGGTGAACTCTTTGCCAACCGCTGGCTGTGGATCCGCCCGCCTCACCGCGTCATGCTGGCCAGGGCAAACGAAAATTTCAATGTATTCTGGTATCTGCTTTAAGAGTTCGCCAAACGCGTCGTATTGCTGGAAAATGTCCTTTATGCCAAGCTCGTCAAACTGGTCAGGGTAAACGCCAATGCCATCCACGTTGTCACCGCTTATTACAAGGTACTTTATTTTACCAATCCGCTCTTTTTCCGATTCGTTTGTGACATTGCCGTTAATCCATTCAAGAAAGCGGCTGAATTCGTTTTCCAAAAAAAGCCTGCTGCCCACATGCATGTCGGAAATTGAGACAAGCGAAACGTCACGGTTTGGCCCGCGCGGCGGCCTGTTTGGCATGTCGGGAAAAATTATTTCGTTTGCAATAATCATTTCGTCGCCGGCCTTTTTTCCCTTAACCGCGACAACGTTGTCAAGCACTGCCCTTTGTGCTGCCTCAAAAAGCGCTGCACCGGTTTTAGAGAAAACAACAATGCAGGTTGCCTCAAGGTCTTCGAGTTCAAAAATCAGGTGGCCATTTTTGCTGATCCACTTTTTTGAAATCATCCCAATGACCATTATCTCATTGTTGCCGCTAGTCTGGCGCAGGCGCGAAATGTCCTTTATGTCAAGCCCCGGCCTCTTCCGAATGACCGAACTCAAAAAAGAAAACTTGTCGCGAAAATAGCCAAGGAAATCCTTTACCTTTCCCTCGGAAAAACTCTGGTTTGTCACGTCAAACTCTTCCATCACGCGGCAATCAGGCTCAATTTCTAAAGCAAAGGGGCGAAAGCTATGCGGCTTTACGACGACCTGCTTTAAATCGCCTATTTTTGTTTCCTGCTTTGCCAAGTAATCGCCAAGCGCCGCCCCAGTGACCAAAAAAACGTTCCTAGCAGCAAAGCCCTCAAGTATTTCCTTAAAATCGGCTTTTTTCAAAAGAGCCGCAACGGCCTTTGAATCAATCAGCAGGTTTTTCGAGTTTGCAAACTCAATTATCCTTTTCTCTTCTTCTGCCTGCAGGAAAACAATTTTTTCCATAACTACCTGGCTTTTTTTGCTTTTTCCCTAATTGCCTCAAGCTCTGAAATAATCTGCCAAATCTCTGTGCGGGTATGCGTGGGCATGTTGACGTCGTTGCTGATGTCCTCAAGGATGTAAATGGAAGTGGTGATCCGGATATCCTTTTTCTCAAGTTCGTTTAGGATTTTGTCCTGTGCCTCCTTCACCCGCGTCCTGATGTTGCGCGGAACAGAAGTGTCCTCAATAACAGAATCCATCAGTTCACTGATAACCTCCACGTCTTCGTCTTTTCCTTCAGCCATGCATGCCCCTCCAAAAGTTAAAAAATGATTTTTTTTAAAAAAAAGCCTTAATCAGCCATCGGCCATTCTGCCAAAAATAGTCATCCGTTTTCCTCCGCGGGGCAGTTTAGCCCCCAAAAAACAAACCTATAAGGCGCGGAAATCAATTTAAATCCCACAGCGTTTGCGTAGCCACCACATCCGGCTGGTACGGGTGCCATCTGCGATGGCACTGCCGGCTGGTTCACAGATGTGTCCCGCCCAAAGGCGGGACGGTAATATTAGCCGCATGCATCCACAGGGCGGAGACATATCGGCATTCGCAGCCACTGTCCTCACAGGGGACACCAGTACCAGCCGCCTGCCTTGCTTGCCTTGCCTGCCTTGTAAATGTAAAGGCAAGGAAACGCGTCGGCTATTTAAATTTTCCCATATCTATTTAGTATAAATCTGGACTTTTTTTTTAGTGTCCAGAATTATTAAGTATATTATCGTCCCGTCGAAGATGGGACACGTATGCGTTGTAAACTGGCGCAAAAGTTTTTTTAGTGGTCTTTTTGCTGGCTTTAAATTATGACAAAAACTACAAACGCCTGCTGATACTGCCTGCGATTTTTTTCGTGCTGTTTTTAATGGCCATTTTTGTTTTCCCAAAGGTGCCCCAAGGAATTGACCTGATTGGGGGGACAATCATCCGCGTCAGCCTTGACAAGGAAGTTTCAACAAGCGGCCTTGAAAGCGCCCTTTCAAAGCAATTCAACCTGGTTGACTTGCAGGTCAACACGACAAAGGGGCCGCTTGGCTCAAAAGTGCTCATCCAGTTTTCTTTCGACAAAGACTTAAAGAGCGCAGAAGACCTCTTAGTGCAGGCAAAAGCGCAAAGGGAAACAAACCCGCAAAACGCGCTATCGCTTGCGCTTGAATCGGCAAAGGCGTCCGCGGCTTTCCTTGAATCACCGCAGCAGCCCCTAAACTCCACAGCCGGCTCCGCGATTTTGTTTGCAGAAGACAGCTTAAACACGGCAAAAGAAAATTTTTCAAAGAAACTTGGCGAAGTGCTTGCCAAAGGGCTTGAGCTTGGGCCAGACCCGAAAATTTCGCGAGACGAAGTCGGCGCGGTCTTAAGCGAAACATTTTACTCTTCCGGAATAACCGTGGTGATAATCTCATTCATCCTGCTCACAATAGTCATTTTTGCATTTTTTCGGGAAGTCGTTCCAGCAGGCGCGATAATTGCGGCAGCAATTTTTGACATCGCAGGCGCGCTTGGCCTGATGGCAATTTTCCAGATACCTATCTCGCTTTCAACAATTCCCGCACTCCTGATGCTGATTGGCTACTCAGTTGACACAGACATTCTTTTGACTGCAAGGCTCCTGAAACGGGAAGAAAAAGACCTTTACACGCGCTCAAAAGAAGCCATGATAACCGGACTCACAATGACCCTCACAACGCTCGGCGCGCTATCAGTAATGCTTGTGTTATCCTATTTTGGCCAGATAAACGTCATTTTTCAGATAGCGGCAGTGCTGTTGTTTGGCGTTGCCTCGGACATAATTTCAACCTGGTTCATGAACGCACCAGTGCTTTTGTGGTATATTGAATCAAAAAAAGGCGGTTCAAAATGAGTGAAGCAAAAGCCCTCCTTAAAAACTACAAAGTGCTGTTTATGCTTGCATGCGTGGCAATTTCCATTCTTGCAATACTTTTTTTGGGCATACAGTTCGGGATAGACTTCAAGGGAGGAACGCTTTTCCAGATACACCTTGCACAAAAACCAACGTCCTCACAGCTTTCAACAATCACTACAATAATCCAGCAAAGGATTGATTCTTTTGGGTTAAAAGACACGCTGGTAAAGTCTTTTGGAGAAGACTTCGTCATTGCGCAAATCGCCGAAACAGACCCGCAAAAAATACAGCAAATTGAGTCAATCATCCGCACGCAGGGAAAATTCGAGTCAATAATGGACGGAAACGTGCTTTTCACTGGCTCAGATTTAATACAGGTAATCAAGGATCCCGCAAAAGGCTATGGCTATTCGCAGGCAAACCAACCGCAGGGAATCAAGCAGGGCGGAGTAGTCACCTGGACGCTTCCCTTCAAGCTAAACCAACAGGCAGCGTCAAAGTTTTCACGCGGAATATTCCACAAATGCGAAACCACATCTTTTTCAGTTGACCAAGGCAACCAGTACAACTGCCAGGCAACATACTTTTTCATTGACAGGCCCTCAAACGCAATACTCGTGCTTCCGGCTGCAGTGTTTGACAACGATGCAGAGCTATTAAAAACCGGAAACCAAACGGAAGACATCAACCCAAACATTGACATAGACGAACTCATGTTGAATGCACAAACGCCATATTTTTTGATTGACCAAAACGGAATCACTCCCGAACAAACAGAAACAATCGCAAAGCTTTCAGGCACCAGACTCGAAGCATTAGTGCACCCGGAAATTTCAGCGCAAATAAGGGGCACGCTAAAACAGGGCGGCTACAAGGTGCGCGAAGCTGTACAAAAATCAGCTGACATCCCGTGGGTTTGGGCTGTAACGGGCGCAAAGCAGACAATTTCACTCACGCCAGGCATAACCGGCTATGACCCATATGTGTCCGATATAAGTGACGCAAAAATTTTCTCCGACCTCATCATCACTGGCACCGCGGCAGATTTTCCGACCGCACAGGCAAGGCTTGAAAGCCTGACAATACTCCTTGAAACAGGCTCGCTGCCAATCCCGATTGACGACGTCTCAAACGAAACAATCTCCCCGTTTTTGGGAAAAGAGTTTTTGGACGCAACAATAATAATCGGGGCAATTTCACTGATTGTCGTTGCACTGGTTATATTTGCAAGGTACAGGCGGATACGGATATCAATCCCGATCCTGTTCACCGGCGCATCAGAAGTTTTGCTGCTGCTTGGCTTTGCCGCAATCGTACGCATAAACCTTGACCTCGCAAGCGTTACAGGAATCCTTGCAGTAATCGGGACAGGAGTAGACCACCAGATAATAATCACAGACGAACTCCTTCGCGGCGAGGCAACCAGTGTCTCCGAATCGCTCGTTGCCCGCGTAAAAAAAGCATTCTTCATAATCTTTGCAGCAGCAACAGTTTCAATTGCCACAATGCTGCCGATAATCTTTTTTGGCCTTGGCCTTGGAAAACTCCTCGGCTTTGCAGTCATCACAATTGCAGGCGCGCTCATTGCAGTCGGAATCTCAAGGCCAGGATTCGCAGAAATCGCAAAATGGGCGGTAAAAAAATAACGCCAAAAAAACGAGCTTAAGTGTAGCGTAGCCGGAGTTTTGTCCTAATTGTTAGTCAGACTTATGTCCGCTTTCACCCACCATTTTTTTGGGTGGTTTTGGTGGTGAAAGTTTCAATGAGGGTTTTTCAGTTAAGCCAGGAAAACATTGTTAACCGGTTAAATTCATTTGTACCAGAATTTTTTTGCCGTTTTTTTTGTGGTATGTGATTATGGCAAACTTTCAAATTCCTTTTTTTCCTTTTATTGCCCGTGCTTTTTTTATTGCCTCCAAATAAACCTCCTGGTCAAGACGGAAACCCGAACGTATTAGCTGTTCGAGAGAATCAATGAAATCATCAAATGACAAAAGATTTTTTTTAAGAGCCTTAAGCAATACAAAGAGCGCCCCGTGTGGCTTTAAGCCAACAGCTTGTGCCGCTATTCTTGCATGTGTCTGGTCAAGTAAAATGTGTGTGTTCAGTTTAAGTGAAAGTGTGATTGCCTCAATTTCTCCCTTGTCAATCCCGAATTCTTTTAATTGAGGCAAATATGCTCCGCATTCTTTTACCAAAATCCAGCCCTCATTAATTGCTTCTTCAGCCAGCATGGCATCAACGTGGTTTCCTTTTTTTCCAACAACAACCACTTCTTCAAAAACGGCCTGTGGAATAAATACCTTGCTAAAAAATTTTTTAAGCAAAAACAGCTTGTTAATTTTTCCAAGGTAAATCAGCGGGGTTGAATTGCTCACGATCATTTATTGGCCTCTTTAAAATCTTCGGCAAGCTCTTTTAGGCTATACTGGAACGAAATGCCAGTGGAAGATGCAATCGCAAGAGCTTCCCGAAGAGTCATGCCTGTCATTTCGGCCACTTTTCCAATTGTTATTTTTTTTTCCCGGTATTGTTTCAATGCTTTTTCTATTTTCCAGTCCTTGACCGCCTTGCTTAAAAGTCTTCTGACCACTGCAGACCTGTCAAGTTTTTCGTCTTTTTCAATCATTCTAATGTCTTGTGCTTCAACGGCATCAATTCTGGTTGTAATTGTTTCTCCCATAAAAAAACACCTCTGTATTAAATTTTGTTGTATTAAATACATAGTAATTGTATACATTTAAAACCTTTTCTGTTTGGCCCAAAATATTCCAAAAAATACTTGGTTTTTTTCTTCAACATTTCGTTTAATTATTAGACAAATTGTGGTGTATTAATGTGGTGTATTTCGTTCAATGATTTTACGATTTTTTTTAATCTGCATTGCTAAAATGCATCAAGAAATGTGCTTACTGGAGGGCAAAATCATTTTGAAAAAACCCTTAATTTACGCCAATATTAGGTCACCTCAAATTTCTTTTTCGCAGTCATGGTAACTGGCAATTACCATTCTTCCCTAAAACCTTGCCTTGCTTTTGTTTACAAAAAACCCGTAAAATCTTTTGCGCCTGTTTTCTTTTTCGTAAAATAGTACCACGCAAAAATTATTGCAATCGTTGTCGCAAACCAGCTTGCAACGTGCACCAGTTCGGCTGCCTGCACCCCAAATATTTTTCCTGACAAGAGCACAAAGTATAGCCGGAACTGGTTTGCAATCATCAGCAAGGCAGTTCCTGCTAGAAAAATCGCGGTTTTTTGCTTAAATTCTGGCTTTTTGAGGGAAAAAATTATTGCGCCAAGGATGATTGTGCTGACAAGCCCCGTGCAGGAAGGCGTAATCAGGAACGTTGAGCCGTTCAAATAAATGGAAATTTTTTCAAACCCCGCCCCAAGGAGCTTGGCCTGGAACGCAGTGATTCCTTCCTGGAAAAAAGAAATGTCTGCAACCTGCAGCAGGTACTCGCCCACCGCAAAAATTGCGAAAAACTTTGCCAAAAACAAGGCAATCTTTTTTTTGTCGCGCATAAAACCACTTTCCGTGTTCGTATTATTTCAAAATTGTTAATATTTATGTCTCCCCGCAGGGGAGACGACGTATGCGGTGTAAACTGGCGCAAAAGTTTTTACCATGGAACTTTTTTCAGCTTCGCCTTGAATGCAATGTAATTGCTCAGCTTGTGCGACACAAGTGTGACGGCAAAAATTATTATGAGTTCGTAAAAATCCGGCACAAATATGGCGCTTCCAAAAATCAGTGCCCCCGCGACAAAATCCAGTTGATCCAAAAAAAGGACAGGTGTCCCTTGTGGGATGCCGCTCCTTCTTTTAAAAAAGCTTGCAGTAATGTCGCCGGCAATTGCGCCAGCGGAAGACAAAAAGCCAAACAACAGGTATTGCGTTGAAAGAACCGCCGAAATGCCCGGAAAAAAGAGCTGTATCAAAAATGCGGTTGCGGTGCCAAGGAATATTCCCACAAAGGCGCCCCGAAAAGTTTTTCCGGAGCCAAAAACGGGTTTTTTGTCAAAAAACTTTTTTCCAAAATCAATCGGGGTCTTTCCGCCAAAAAGCATTGCCGTGGAGTTTGCCACATACATTGGCAAAAGAAGCACTAAAAGCTTTGCCAGAAAATCAACCAAACAAAACCGCCTCTGTTTTTTTAAGGGTTTGCCTAGAACAATTTTTTCATGGGCAAATCAGAGGATAAAGGGAAAAAGGCCTTATTAATTGTAGCAGTGGCATTTGTAGTGCTTGCAGCCCTGTCTTTCATGCTTTTTTTGGCGGTGGCCCAAACAGATTTTGGGGGGTTTGAAAAAAAGCTTGCGGTAATCCAAGTAAAAGGAGACATAGTGATGGATTCCACTGATTTTTCCCAAAGTGCCGGCGCGCTTGGACTGGTGCAGCAAATTGATGACGCGGACAATGACGGATCTGTTTCCGCAATTTTTTTTGACATAGACAGCGGGGGCGGAGAAATCGTTGCAACGCACCAGGTGGTTGAAAAAATCAGGGAAACAAAAAAACCCACAATTTCTTACATCGGAAGCGTCGGCGCAAGCGGGGCATACTACATTGCGGCAGCAACCGATTATGTTATCGCCGACCCATTTTCGGTGACCGGCAGCATCGGGGCGCTTTGGATGCTTCCAAATGTCAAAAAACTGCTGGACGATTTTGGCGTCAAAATGGATGTTGTCCGCTCGGGCGGCCTCAAGGCGCTTCCAAACCCGTTTGAAGAAATTTCGCCCGAACAAAAACAATTGATTTCTGGCATGGTGTCTGAAAGCTTTGAACAGTTCAAATCCGATGTTTTGGAATTTCGGGGCGGCAAGGTTTCACCGCAAAGCCTCAGCCAGATAACTGATGGAAGGATAATTTCCGGAAAACAGGCGCTTAAAATGAAACTAGTCGACCAACTGCTCACCCGCGAAAAGGCAATAAAAAAGGCAGCCGAAATCGCGGGCATAAAAGGAAAGCCTGCCCTCAAAGAATTTGGTGCAAAGCGGATATCGCTTTTTGACATTTTTGCCCAAAGCGGCCATGCGTTTGCCGACGGAATAAAAAGCTCGCTTGAATTTTCCGGAACACAAGCAATCAGATCATAGCGCCAAGAAAGACTGCAACAAGCGCCCCGCAAAGCGTTGCAATAAAATTCACCTGCGAATTGCTCAGGCGGCCATGTCCCTCAAAGAGTGCGCCAAGAAGGCTGTCGGCAACCGAGCCGCTGATTCCAGCCACCGTTACGACCGAAAACATTGCCGCGCTTTGTGATTGGAAAAAATAAATCGCCCCGATTATGGCGGCGCCAAGGATTCCTGCCACAAGCCCAAGAGAAGTTATCCCGCCATTTGTCCCAATGGGTACCTCGCGAAAATCAGTTATCAGGCGCGGCTTTTTTTTTGAAAGCATCCCAATTTCGCTTGAAGCCGTGTCACTGAGGGCTGCAGAAATTGCGCCAAAAAAGCCCAGCGGGCTCCCAAAAAGCAGGGCAATTATTGCCGCACCGCTGTTTCCAACAATGTTTGAAGGCGTCCTCTGCTCGTGCATTTTTTTTATCTGTTTTCTTGAAAAAATCGTGCTTGCCTCGCCTAAGGCAAAAAAAACCGCAATGGCCAAAAATGCCGCAAAGCCCCCGAACAAAAAAACAATTATCCCTGCAATATTCCCAAACACAATGCCTGCAAGCGAAAGCGTCTTTTTTGAAAAAGTAAAAAAAGAAAAAACCAGCAAAAGCAAAACCGCTGCAACTGCCTGCCCTAAAGAAAAATCAGTGAACAAAGCCAAAGGCATGGGAAAACTCACTTTGACGAAAACAACTTTGATTTGGTGATCTCAATCCTTTTAATCGGCGCCACTTTTTTTGCAACTGAAACTATTTCCTGTGGAATGTTCCCAAACACCAGCTCTGAAATGATTTTCTGCGAATTTCCAAGTGCAACCACTTCATTGATTTTTTCCGCCATGATTTTCCTTATCGCGGTCTCTTTTTTCCTGTCAACCCTTGACGCAAGCGTCACAGATGTCACCAGCATTTTTTCCCCGCCGGGCAAGTTCAACAATTGCGTAAGCTGGATTTTGCTGTTCCGGTTCCTCACAAACTTCTTCATGTAACTCTCCAAAATGGAGTGGCCGACAGCCTTTGAGTGCGCCTTGTTTCCCTTTACGTCATCAACCTTGAAAATAATTGAAACATGCTGCTGCCTTGCCTGCCCCGCGAGGTCGCGCACGCTGATTTTTACCGTCCGCCCGATGATGTTTTCCGGCTTTTCGGCAACCGTTGTCCCGATTTCCTTTGCGGCAAACTCTTTTGAAGAAAAAACCGTGTACCAGCTCTTCTTCTTCCACTTGTCCGCTGTCCGCTTCTTTACAATTGTTTTTTTCTTCTGCTGTTTTTCCGGCTGCTGTTGTTCTGCCATAAAATCACTTCAACAAACTGTTCAGTTCATCCAAACAATCATTTAATCCATCAAAACTTTTCGAAATTTTCTTTTCCAAAAGCTTTAACTCAAACTCTACCCGCATAGCACTCACTACTTGATAAGCAATGCCGCTCTCTCGCTAGTATATTTCCAGTCCTTTGAAAGCTTCCCTGCCTTATGGTAATACTTTACTAGCCGCCTGATTTTGCTCACTGTCAACTGCAGGCCCCTTTTTGCGGTCATGTCCTTTTTGTTTTCCGCCATGTGTTTTTCAATTGTAACAGATTTTCGGATCAAATTAAGTAGGTCAAACGGCACTTCGTGCAATAGCTTGTGCTCGCCAAAAAACTGTTCAATTGTTTTGCAGAGCACCTTTTTTGCATTTGGGACACCATACTGGTCGCGAAGAATCATCCCGACCTGTGCCGGCGTGTGGCCGCTGTGTGCAAGATTAATTATGACTTCCTCTATTTCCTTTGGCTTGTACTCAACCAGTTCAACAATTCCCTTTTTGCCTTCCTTTTTGCCCTTTGCCTTGTGGTGCTTTTTTGCGCCCTCTTCTTTAACATGCTCTTTTACCGCGTCAACAACGCTTTCCATTGGTTTTGCCTTTATTTCCGCCTCCACATGCTTTGCCTCGCTGTGTGCTTCGCTTTCCACTGAAAGCTCTTTTTTGTGGACCTTTAAACCAGTTTTTTCTTCCTTTACAGCCAAAAAATTCACCAAAAATTTGCTTGCCTTTTCACTCTATTCGACATGAAAAAGCCCAAAAAACAACAAGAATACAGCAATTTCTATTAAAAAAGAAATATAAATCTTTGCGTAATGCCTACGAATACCTCGTCCTTGCCTCTATTTCCGCGATTGTTTCAATTGTTTTTTGCGCACCTGGCGCTGTTTTTCTGTATCCTTTTAGCACGGCCTCAAACCCGCATTTGAGCACAAAGTGGGTTGAAAGAAAAGTTTTTTTCATGGACAACAGGTCGGTTGCAAAGTCCTCTGTTTTTTTTGAAAAAAAGCCAAGCCCAAAGTCGACAAAGGCAATTCTTTTCCCTTCAATTATTATGTTGTCTGTGGTGAGGTCGCCGTGGATTATTTCCTTTGAGTGGAGCTTCCCGATTTCCTGCCCGATTTTTTCACAGATTTTTTTGAAATTTTGCCTGTTCAAAAATGTTTTCGCTTTTTTTCCGCCAATGAACTCCATCGTGATTTCAGAATTCACCCTGTCTATTTTGTAAATTGCGGGGCAACGCACCTGCGCTTCCTTTGCGCGAAAAAGTAAGAGGCACTCTTGCTTTGTGCGCCGCGACCTGATTTTTGCGTCAAGTGCCGCGTTGCGGTAATTTTTTCTCTCCCGGCGCTTTTGCACCGCCGGCAGCCCAAGATAAGTTGTCTTTAAAACCATTGCTTCCGCGCCTATTCCAAGAATGTTCATAAACAAAAACTCTCGGAGCTAATCATTTCCTTCTTGCAAGGTATTGCACAAAAAGACTTTTTTGTTTTTTTTCTAATCCAAAATCGTGGAAAACTTTTTCAATTGTAAAATCCTTGCGCAGTATGTCTATCATGTCATTTTGGTAAATCGGGTACAGGTCAAGCTTGCTCCATTTTTTTCCCTGTTTGTCATAGTAATGCAAGACAACCACTGTGTCACTGATATAGGCCGGGAAAACAAAGACTTTTTCTTGGAAGCCGTGATAATAAACCGAGTAATCAAAAGTGAAATTCTCGAAAATCTTTTCTTTTGGGAGATTCATCAGCGATTTTATGTAATCATAGTTTCTTGTGTCGATGAATAGGCAGCCGCCCTTTTTCAGCAGCTGCGCAAACTTGTTCACTACAATCTGCTGGGCATTTTTTGTATACTCGCGGGTGCCGCCCCCAATGTAAGTAAGCGAGTTTCCAGTCAAAAAACCGAAGTCAAAAACGTGCGTGTAAGGCGAATTTGCCTGCGGCAGGTCAAGCCAGTTGGCCTTGTGGATTATAACATCCTGTTTCTTGCTGTGGAAAAGTTTTGTTGCCTGTTTTATGAAGTCCTCGTTCACTTCATTTGCCTCCACACTGTCAAGGGCATATTTCCTTTCCTTCAGGCCTTCTATTATGCTGCTTAACTCTGTTCCTCCACCGACACCAAAATCGATGATGCTTTTCAGCTTATTTCGTTCAATGAGGTTCAAAAAAAAGCCTATCTCTTCTTTCTTTACCCCTCCCTTGAACTTCGGATAAATATCTTTCTCCCAATTCACGAACTTGTAGCCAGAAAACTCCTCAATCGGATTGCTGACGTATGGCAGGGTATTGACAAAAGTCATGCAATTAAAATAGGTTAATTGGAATTTTTAAAATATCCGTTGTTTTTCAACTGGGGTGTGAAGCACCCCTGCAGGGGCAAAACAGATGGAAATCAAATGCCAAACAATCGTGGACTGGTTGAAAGGGCGTGAAAATGCTTTTAATGTTTGCACTGTACGCGGGTATTTTTTTATTGTAATTCAATAGTATTTTGGGATATTATCGTCCCGTCGCAGACGGGACAGGTATCGCGTGTAACAAATTGGCAAAAGAACAATTAACTTATATTCACCTGCCAATTTGTTAAAACGGAGCGAGCCGTTTTTTTATTTTTTTAAAATTTTGGCAAGCTCTCGTGGAATGGATTTCAGTTCTTCCTTAAGTTCCTGATTCATTTCTTTTAATTTCTCTGGCAAAATGTTCAAAGAATCTAAAATTTTTAGTTGAACATCAATGTCTTTCTGTAATTGTCCGACCATTAATGCTTGGCTTGACTTTAACAAGTTTGGAATGTCGTTAGTCGTTTTTTGAATATCTGAAAAGGTGATTATTGGGTTGCCAAATTTTGCAATCACGTCTTTTTCAAGTTGTTCCTTGAATTTTCTTACTTCTTTTTCATCTCCTTCCATTTGAACTTGAATGGTTTTATCGTCAAGATTAGCCACAGAGCCTTTGTCGAAAGAAGAATTGAGCAACCTTTCCATAACAAATGCTCTCACACCTTTTTCAGTAATAATATTTGGCTCTTTTGCTTTAATAAAAAAACAGGCCTTCAAGTTTTCACCGGTTGTAAAATTAATTGTTTTTTATAATATAAAAGCAAGCAAAACTCTTATAAAATCGTTGATTGACGAATAGGCTCTACAGAAATTCAGCAATAGGTGTCCAATATTTTCTGTATCTGCCGCACGCCGTTTTTTACCGCAAAAATCGCGCCCTCAAATTGTACCTGCTTTATTTCCTGCACCTGCCCTGCCTCGGCCGGGAAATTTTTCAAAAATGCGTTCCTTTTTGCCAAGGCGCTTTCCGCTTTTGAAAGCGTGTCTTTGGCAAGCTGTTTTGCATTCAAAAAACCGGAACTGGCACTGCAATCAGGGTTTGTTTTGCCAGAACGCGAAAACTCGTCACCGATATCCAGCAGGTTTTCTTCCACCTGTGCAAGGGATAGCTTGATGTCAAAAAGGCTGTTTAAGGGAGAATTTCCGGCATATTTTTTTTTCAGCGAATTCAACCCTTTTTTGTATGCGACAATTTCCTGTAAAGTTACCGGCACCAGAAACGATTCCTGCGCGTTGTTTTTTTGCTCCAGTTCCCGCATTTCGGCAACGCCGCGCGAAAAACTGTTTGCAAAAAAAGCCGAGTAAACAAGGTATGCGGCAATGGCCACGGCAACTGCAAGAAAAATTTTTCCCTTCAAAGAAACACCAATAAATCAACACAAAACCGCTATTTAACCCTTTTGCCTAAAACTTGACGCTTAGCGTTATTTTTTCATTTACAGCTATTTCCCCTTTTCCGCCCCTTAGTTCAACAGCTTTTGCGTTCATTGTTTTCTGCACTTCTTCAAGGATTCCTTCCAATCCCGGCCCGCCAAACACCGTGATTTTTTTGATATCCTTGTTTAGTGCTAGCTGTTTTTTTGTTTTTTCCTTTCTAACCGCTTCAATTATCTGCTTGAGCTGTTCCCCAAGCTCTTTTGCTTTTTTGTCGCCAAAATTTTTATTTGCAGCCGGCCACTCTTCCAGATGGATGCTTTTCTCAAAAAGCTCTGGTGCAAAAAATTCCTGGGCAATCTCTTCCGTGATAAACGGCATGACCGGCGCAAGCAGCTTGAGTGTGTCAAAAAAAACCTCCCTTAAAACAAACTGTGCCGCGGTTTTTGAAGCGGAATCTTTTTGTGCATAAATTCGGTACTTCACTTCCTCAATGTAGTAGTCGGCAAAGTCCAGCCAAAAAAAATTCCTGGCAACAGAAAGCGCCTTTGAGAACTCGTAACCTTCAAGCGCGCTTGTCGCCTCTTTTTTTGCCAAATTCAGTTTTGCCAAAATCCACTTGTCGGCAATTCGCAATTCCAGTTTTTTTTCGCTGTTTTTTTTGAGTTTTATCCCCCCTGTTGCGGTCTGGACAAAGCTTGCTGCGTTAAACAGCTTTGTCACAAATTTTTTTCCCGAAACAAGCTCTTTTTCCTGGTATGGCAGGTCTTCCCCAAGCGTGGCGCTTGCGGCCCAGTAACGAAGGATGTCCGCGGAAAACTGGTCAAGGATAGCTTTTGGCTCAATCACATTCCCGATGCTTTTGGACATTTTGTGCCCCTTTGCGTCAAGCGCGTGCCCCGAAATCATTATGGTTTTCCATGGAACAGACTTTTCATGCAGGTATGCCTTCACAATCGTGTAAAACGCCCAGAGGTTGATTATGTCGTGTGCTTGCGGGCGAAGGCCCATTGGAAAATGCTTTTTGAAAAACTTTTTGTCACCCCCCCATTTGAGCACGATTTGCGGGGTAAGCGAGCTTGTCGCCCATGTGTCAAACACGTCCGCTTCGCCAACAAAGTCATTTGAGCCGCACCTGCATTTTTCTTTCGGCTGGCTCTCTGTCGGGTCAACCGGCAGGTCCTTTATGCGCGCTATTTTTGCCTCACCGCACTTTTTACAGTACCACACAGGGATCGGTACCCCAAAAAACCTCTGCCTTGAAACATTCCAGTCCCACTTTAACCCGTTAATCCAGTTGTCCAGGCGCACCCTCATGTGTGCTGGGCGCCAATTGATTTTTTTTGCCTGCGCCAAAAACTTTTCCTTTAAATCAAGGTACTTTACAAACCACTGCTTTGAGGTGATTATTTCAATTGGGGCCCTGCAGCGCTCATGCACGTTGACCATGTGCTTTACCGGCTCGATTTTTTCAACAAAACCACCGGCTTTCAGGTCATCGATTATTTTTTCCCTTGCTTGCGCAACTTTTAACCCCGCATACTTTCCAGCTTTTTCATTTAACGCGCCGTTTTTTTCAAGCACAACAACAGGGGCAAATTCTTTGTGGCGTTCAAGGAAATCAATGTCTTTCACGTCACCGTAAGGGCACCAGTAAACCGCGCCCGTGCCAAAATCCATTTTTGTTTCCGCGTCAGCAATGATTGGCACCCATTTTTCGCTGATTGGAATCCTTGCCTTTTTCCCGACAAGGCTTTTGTACCGCAAGTCATCCGGGTGCACGCTGATGCACACGCACGCATGCAACAGTTCGGGCCTAGTGGTCGCGTAAACAATCTGCCCGCCTCCCTCCACTTGCGCCTTAATGAAAACAAACTTTGACTGCAATTCCGCGTCCTCAAGCTCCGCTTGCGCGATTGCGGTCTCACACTTTGGGCACCACATCGTGGGTGCAACCTTTTGGTATGCGCGACCCATTTTGTGGATTTCAACAAAAGACTGTTGGCAGGTTTTCTGGGCTTCCTTGTCAATTGTCCTGTAAAAAATTTTCCAGTCAATGCTCAAGCCAAGCGAATAAAAATCCGCAACCAGTTCTTTTTCCACTTTTTCCGTTTCTTTAAGGCACATTTCAATGAACTTCTGCCGCGGAAAATCCTTTGCGCGAATGTTAAGGTTCTTTTCAACCATCCGCTCTGTCGGCAGCCCGTTGTCGTCAACACCAAACGGGTAAAGCACTTTTTTGCCGCGCATCCTCTGAAAGCGCGCAATCATGTCTGCCTGCGTGTAAGAAAACGCGTGCCCCAAATGCATTTTCCCACTCACTGTCGGGGGCGGGGTGTCCACCACAAAAACAGGCTTTTTTTCGCCTTCCCTGTAGCCAAAAATGTTGTGTTTTTGCCAGTAAAGCGCCCACTTTTTTTCGATTTCATGCAAGTCAAGCGGCTGTGCCATTTAAGAAAAGCTACCACAAAAAGCTATTAAAATGGATTTTTTGCCCAACTTGCCTGCGCAAAGCATTTGCAAAGAAAATGCCAAAAACCGCGTCAAAAATGCTTTTTTAAATCCTCAAAAAAGCCGCTCCCCCCTTGCGCTTGACTCCCTTAACTTTGACAATTCTTCAAACAGCTCGCGCTGCCTTTTTGAAAGGCTCTTTGGTGTTTCCACAATGACCTTGACAAACTGGTCTCCAATCTTTTTTGAGGAAATATCCACAATTCCCTGTTCTTTCAGGCGAAAAATCGCGCCGCTTTGTGTTCCGCCAGGGACTTTTACCTTTACAGTTTTTCGCAGCGTCGGCACCTCAATTTGCGCGCCAAGCGCTGCTTCGGAAAAAGAAACCGGCATCTCCATGTAAACGTCATTTTTGTCGCGCTTAAAAATCTTGTGCGGCTCTACAAAAATCACGGCAAACAGGTCGCCGCTGCGTGCGCCGGCTTCGCCGGCATTGCCAAGGCTACGAATCCTTAAATGGTTTCCAGAATTTATTCCCGCAGGAATGTCGACAGTTATTTTTTTGTGTTCCTTTACAATCTTTTTTCCGCCGCATTTCTCGCACGGGCTGGTGATTATCTGGCCGGTGCCGCCGCAGGTGCGGCAGGTGGAGCTAGTTGCAAGTGTCCCAAAAAAAGTGCGCCGCATCGTCTGCTGTACCCCGCTTCCCCTGCAGGTGCCGCAGGTTTTTTTCCCGCCCTTTTTTGCCGTGCCTTCCCCGCCGCACCTGTCGCAGATTTCCCTTCGCTCGATTTCTATTTCTTTTTTTGCGCCAAAAGCCGCTTCCTCAAACGAAATCGAAAGGTTAACCGCAAGGTCTTGCCCACGCTGCGGCCCCCTCCGGCTTGATTCCTGTGCGAACGCCTGCTTGAACAGGTCGCCAAAGCCGCCGCCGAAATCAGAAAAAATGTCGCCAAAGTCAAACTCCATGTTTGAAAAGCCCTCTTGGCCGGAAAAACCCCCAAATCCGCCGAATTTTTCTGCAGCATCGCCGAACTGGTCAAAGTTTGCGCGCTTTTGCGGGTCGCTTAAAACATGGTAGGCCTCAAGGACTTCCTTAAATTTTTCCTCAGCGTTTGGCTCCTTTGAAACGTCAGGGTGATATTTTTTTGCAAGGTTCTTGTACGCCTCTTTTATCTCGTCAGCCGACGCGTTTTTTGAAACACCCAAAATATTGTAAAAATCTTTGGCGATGAGGCATCACTTTCCGGATTATTTTTTGTCTTCCTCTACGTCAAAGTCCGCATCCACCACTTTTTCGCCATCTGTGGTTTCATTTGGGCCATCGCTTTGCGTTCCGGGCTGCTGTTTTTGCGAGGCATTCTTGTATAGTTCCGCTCCGGCTGCCTGCATTTTTGAATTCAATTCGTCCACTGCCTTCTTTATTTTTGCGCTGTCACGGGTGCCTGCGGCAAGGAGGACTTTTAGTTCCTCGTTTTGCTTTTTGATTTCGTCAATTGTTTTGTCCGGAATTTTTCCCTTCATTTCGCCAAGGATTTTTTCAGTCGAATAAACAAGCGAGTCCGCATTGTTTAGCGTTTCCGCCTCATCCTTTCTTTTCTTGTCCTCTTCCGCAAACGCTTCCGCTTCTTTCCTCATTTTCTCGATTTCTTGCTCGCCCAATTTTTCGCTTGCAACAATCTTTATGCCCTGCGACTTTCCAGTTCCAAGGTCCTTTGCAGTGACGTGCACGATTCCGTTTGCGTCAATGTCAAACGCGACCTCAATCTGCGGCACCCCGCGCTGTGCAGGCGGAATCCCGACAAGCTGGAACCTGCCAAGTGACTTGTTCCCGGACGCCATCTCTCGCTCTCCCTGCAAAACATGGATGTCAACAGCCAATTGGTTGTCTGACGCCGTTGAAAACACCTGGCTCTTTTTTGTCGGAATAGTCGTGTTCCTTGCAATAAGCGTGGTCCTTATTCCGCCCAAAGTTTCAATACCAAGCGTAAGTGGAGTCACGTCAAGCAAAAGGACGTCTTTCACTTCCCCGCTCAACACCCCGCCTTGGATTGCCGCGCCCTGCGCAACGCACTCCATCGGGTCAACCCCGCGCTCAACCTTTGTCCCGAGTGTTTTTTCAACAAAAGCATGGACAATCGGCATCCTTGTCGGGCCGCCGACCATGATTACTTTTGAAATTTCCGCCGGCGTGAGCTTTGCATCCGCAAGCGCCTGCTGAAGCGGCTTCTCGCACCGCTTGATAACCGGGTCAAGCAGCTGTTCAAGTTTTGAACGGGTGATTTTCATCACAAGGTGCTTTGGCCCCTGCGGCGTCGCAGTAACATACGGCAAGTTAATGTCAGTTTCAGTGACTGTGGACAATTCGATTTTTGCCTTCTCTGCAGCCTCGCGCACCCTCTGCATTGCCATGGAATCCTTTGACAAGTCCACGCCCTCGATTTTTTTAAACTCGTGAACAATATAATCTGTCAGGATTTTGTCCATGTCGGTGCCGCCAAGCTGCGTGTCGCCGCTCGTGCTCTTTACCTCAAACACGCCCCCGCCAAACTCCATTACCGTAACATCAAGCGTGCCGCCGCCCAAATCAAACACAATAATTTTCGCATCCTTTCCTTTCTTGTCAAGGCCATACGAAAGCGATGCCGCAGTCGGCTCGTTGATTATCCGCACAACGTCTAGGCCCGCGATTTTTCCGGCATCCTTTGTTGCCTGCCTCTGGTTGTCATCAAAATAAGCAGGCACAGTAATGACTGCCTTTTCGACCTTTTCACCCAAAAAATCCTCGGCATCCCTTTTGATTTTCTGCAAAACAAAAGCAGACAACTGCTGTGGCGAGTACTCTTTGCCGCCGACCCTGTAAACAAAATCTGTGCCCATTTTTCGCTTGAACGCTGTGAAAGTCCTGTCCGGATTGCTGACCGCCTGCCTTCTCGCCGGTTCGCCAACCAAAACCTCTCCAGTTTTAGTAAAGGCAATCACTGAGGGAAAGCTCTTCCCGTAAAGCGAAGCCCCTTCCGCGCTCGGCACAATTTTTGGCTTTCCGCCCTCAAGAATTGCGCACGCAGAATTACTGGTTCCCAAATCCACGCCTAGCGTTTTACTCATTTAGATTCCTCCTTTAAAAACAATTTTTTTTACAATTTCACTTTTTTTGCCGTGAAATAACTGCAAACCAATTTCATTTTCAATTAACCTTATCTTTCTACTCCCCTTTTCCTGTTTGGTTTTCTTCCTCGTGTTCGAGCCTGTTTACTTTCACCTTGCTTGTCCGCAAAACTTTCCCCTGCAGCAAATACCCTTTCTGGAACTGCTCCAAAACAATCTCGTCGTCTTTTGCTGCGATGTGCTCTTTTAGCATGCACTCGTGAAAATTCGGGTCAAACTTTTTCCCGACACTTTCAATCTCCCGCAGCCCGCTTTTTTCCAAAACGCCAAAAAACTGCTTTCGCAGCAATTCAAGGCCGTGCAAAAAATCCTTTTTGGGCATTCCTTCATGTCTGTGCACCGCGGCAATCCCTTCATCAAAACTATCCAGAACAGGCAACAATTTTTCAATCAATTTTGCGTCGGCAAACCTTTTGAACTCTTCTTTTTCGCGCTCGGAGCGCTTCACAAAATTCTCAAACTCTGCCTGCACGCGCTGTGCCGCATCCCTAAATTCTGCCGCCTTTTCCTCCTGTCCCCTTAATTTTTTGGAAACCTCCTCAATCCTTGCCTCAAAAAGCTCTTTTCCGCCAATTTGAGGCTCCTGAGGGGTTTTTTCTTCGCTTTTGTGAGGTTTCACGAAAAAACACCAAATCGTCTAAAATATTTAATCAATTACAAACTCTTTTAAACAAAATGTTTTTATTCGTTTCCCCAAACAATGTCTTTATGCAAGAAAATGCCAGAAGGGCCACTTTTAAAATAGTGATTAAGCGGGTTGAAGAGCCTTTTTCTGATGACCCGTTTGTGGAATTGGACTGGATTTGCCAGTCTCTGGGCTTCTTTGAGCCAATTGACAGAGACAAAACCGCGGCAGCCATTTTCAAGGAACTCTTAAAGTATTCAAGCGAGCAAAGGGCACTTAGCTCCACTTCCCTTGCAGACCGCTTAAAAATGAGCCGCGGCTCAATAATCAACCACTTAAACAACCTCCAGCGCGCCGGCCTCATCGTGCGTCAGGGAAGGCAATATTTTCCACGAAGCAAAAGCATCGAGCGCACAATAGAAGAAATCGAGGAAGACATAGAACGCGTTTTCCAGAAAATGAAAAAGGCTGCACAAGAAATAGACCGCGAAATGGGCGTTGCAACCCCGCAAGAATAGATAAAAAAGGTGACAGTTCCAGTCAAATATTTTGCAGGGAAAAAAAGGTTTTCTTAAACATTTTGATTGTCAGTGAAAGTTGCGCATTTTAAAGCCAGAAAAATTCCAAAACCACATGATCCTTTGGTTATTGGTTTGTATAGGAAGCATGGTTGCTGAATGGTTTATCTGGCATTATTATTCAAGAGTTGTTCAACTGATTTATCAACTGCGTCATAAATTTCTAAATTATTTTGAGATAAAAAGTTATTCATTGAACTGTCCACAGCATCATAAATTTTTAAATTCTGATTTTGAGGTTGCACAATGTCGTGGTTTTCTTTTGATAAAAAATCGTTTATAGAATTATCCACTGCGTCATAAATTTTTAAATTATTTCCTATTTGAGAAGTAACTGGCGGTTCTGGGATTGGTGGTGATGTTTGCGTGCAACCTGATATCAAAACCGCCCCAAAAACCAAAAAAGCCAATAGAAGAAAAGATGCTTTAATCATGCTTTATCCCTCCTCCTTACTTTGGAACTTGTATTGCAATTTTGGTAGTGTCTTTGGAAATAATTCCGTTTTGGTTCACAAAAGTCAGCGTTGAAGGATTGTTTTGAATATTTGGCGGACTATCTTCAATATCAGCTTTTCCAGTAAATTTTGCATCTGTGACAATTTCTTTTACAACTCCGCCAGTTGCTTGACC
>CAYIER010000002.1:0-38785 GCA_964362395.1 uncultured archaeon | reverse complement strand
GGCAGTTAAACCACACTTGAATTTGGTTTTCATTGGTCACGTCGACCACGGCAAGTCAACACTAGTCGGGCGGTTGCTTTACGACACCGGGGCTTTGGCGGAACAGGATTACAGGAAACTAAAGCAGGAAGCCGAATCAAGGGGAAAAGGAACTTTTGCATTCGCTTACGTAATGGACAACCTCAAGGAAGAAAGGGAAAGGGGAGTCACAATCGACGTTGCATACAAAAAATTCAACGGCCAAAAAAACACTTTCACAATAATTGATGCCCCGGGACACAGGGACTTTGTCAAAAACATGATTACGGGAACCAGCCAGGCAGACGCAGCAGTTTTGGTTGTTGCCGCAAAGGAAGGAATCCAGCCGCAGACAAAAGAGCACGCTTTTCTTGCACAGGTCATGGGGTTAAAACAGCTCGTTGTTGCAATAAACAAAATGGACGAAATGAAATACGAGCAGTCTGCATACAATGCAGTCAAGGACGAAATGGTAAAACTGTTAAAAGGAATCGGCTACAAGGTTGACGAGCAGGTCACATTTATCCCAATCAGCGGATGGGTTGGCGACAACGTTGCAAAAAAATCCCAGAACATGGCATGGTATACTGGGCCAATCCTGATTGAAGCGCTTGACAAATTAAAGGCACCGGAAATCCCGACAGACAAGCCATTAAGGCTGCCGATACAGGACGTTTACAACATCAAGGGAGTCGGATGTGTGCCGGTCGGCCGCGTTGAGACAGGAATACTTCGGCCAGGCGACAAGGTAATCATAATGCCCCCAAATAAAACCGCAGAAATCAAGTCAATTGAGGCACACCACGAACAGTTAACGGAAGCAAGGCCAGGCGACAATGTCGGGTTCAACCTAAGGGGGGTCACAAAAGAAGAAATTGCACGAGGAGACGTCATTGGGCCGATTTCAAACCCGCCGACGGTTGCAAAAGAATTCATTGCACAGATTGTCGTACTAAACCACCCGACAGCAATCCCGATAAATTACACTCCGGTTTTTCACATGCACACGGCACAATTGAGCTGTGCAATCACGGAAATCCAGAAAAAGCTTGACCCAAAAACCGGGACAGTAAAAGAAGAAAACCCAAAGTTCCTGAAAACCGGGGACGCGGCAATAATTAAAGTCGTGCCAATGAAGCCCGTAGTTGTGGAAGAATACAAAAAGTTTCCCCAGCTTGGAAGGTTTGCAATCAGGGACATGGGGCAAACAGTCGCCGCAGGAATAGTTCTTTCAGTGACTCCAAAGTAGTGCTGTTACTATTTTGGGTTTTTTCCCAAAAATTTTTTTTATTCCATTATAATATATTGGGGTATTATTGTCTCGCCTTCAGGCGGGGCATATATGCGGCGTAACAAATTGGCAAGTGAATAATTTATGGGATTTCTTTTGCCAATTTGTTAAAACTCACGCAAGGGTTTTGGGAAATGCAAAAGGCAAGGATAAAACTGACCAGCACCGATTACAATCGGCTGGAGGAAATCTGCGACCAAATAATTGACGTTGCAAAAAAAACAGGCGTAAAGCACTCTGGAAAAATACCCTTGCCCACAAAAAAACTCATTATCCCCACACGCAAAGCCCCCTGCGGCGGCGGAACCGAATCCTACGAAAAGTGGCAGATGCGGATACATAAAAGGCTGATTGACATTGAAAGCGACGAGCGAACGCTAAGGCGGATTCTTCGCGTTGACGTGCCGGAAAACGTTCATGTGGAAATGGAACTGCGAGAATGACAATTCATTTTAATGCAAGGCTTATTTTGATTACCCCATCAACTTTTTCCATTGTTTGAAAATTTACTGAACCAATTTTTTGCACTGCCCTGTCGTTGATTGAAATTGTCCTTATTTGGTTCAGCAAAACCATGCTGTCTTTTGGGAGATTGGCTTCGCCATTTTTTACAAAAACGGTGAAAGGGTATTCTTTGAAAATTTTTTAGGCATCGTTTTTTTTATATGGTGCATGAATAGGAAACCGACAAATTGCTGATTGCATCTATGGAAGCACAATTCATGCCTACTTCATAAGTTGAACTGCCAGCAAGGGTTGCATTTCCTGAGTTGCACAGTTGGCCTAGAGTCCCTGGAAAATTGTTGGAGCCTATGTATAGACTTGTATTAAATGATGCTCCTCCCCCGAAATTGGCACAACAGCCGGCAACCATTACACTACAGGAAGTGCCCGGCAGTGCAACAGTGCTTTTGACAAAAGTTTGACCAAATTTCGCTCCACCATCAGTCACAAATTTAAAATCATCAACCAAAACAATTGTTCCAGTGATTTTTTGTGCTCCCTGTGCTTTTGAAAAAAAGTTCCCCGCCTGCCCCAATAGGGCTGCAAAAGAGACGATTACTATTCCAAAAATCATTGCCGCCTGCAACGGTTTGCTTAACATAAAAGTCTATAAATTAATGTTTTTACTTGTTTAAATACTTTTTGACCAAACTTGTTTTTGGATGAAGTACCTATTTTTGGAGGACACGGCAATTGCTGAGTCGGCATTTGAGGCTTACGGGAAAACAGTGGAAGAGCTGTTTGAGAACGCCGCGGAAGCACTTTTTGAGATAATGGCTGACACAAAAAAAATCGGGCCAAAAACCAAGGTGGAAATCCGGCTATCTGCCGCAACGCTTGAAGAACTGCTTTTTGGCTGGCTGTCAGAGCTTGTTTTTGTGAAAGACGTGCAGGAAATTGTGTTTTCGCGCTTTGAAACAAAAATAAAAAAAGAAAAAGAGTTTGGGTTAAGTGCAAAATGTTTTGGAGAGCATATAAAGTATCCTGACAAGCGACTTCGAAGCGATGTCAAGGCGGCCACAAAGCATTTGTTTAAAATTGAAAAACTGAAAGGAAAATTTAAGGCAACTGTTGTGATTGATGTTTAAAAAAACTTTTGCGCCCGCCAGCAAATTCTGGCGACGAATTTGTCCCGCTTGCAGCGGGACTGTCCTCGAAGAGGACACTAAAGCGTCAACCGATTTCGCGGTTGGTTTACAACGCATACGTGCACCATCTTCTATGGTGCGGCAATATGCCAAATAATCATGCATTACTATAAAAAATGAGAAATGTTTAAACATTATGTTTAAATACATTTATGGGCAGATGTTTTTGTGAAAAAATATGAAAACACTGACTATAAAAGACACAGTTTATAATAAATTGGTTAAAGTAAAAAAAACTGAAGAAAGTTTTTCTGACCTGTTTGAGCGGCTTGCGGACAAGGAGAAAACAAGCATTTTGGAATTTGCAGGCTTTTTATCCGAAAGGGAAGCAAAAAAAGTTGAAAATGCAATTACAGGCTACAGGAAAAAAACAGATAAACTTGACAAATTAAGGGATAAAAGGCTTGATAAATTATGGTTGTCATAGACACCGATGTTTTAATTGCATTCTCCAAAGGCAATGAAAAAATAATTGAAAAAATCAAGTGGCTTGAAACATTTGATTCTCTTGCAACCACGATTTTGAATGCGGAAGAATTTTTAGTCGGACTATATTTTTCAACGGAAGATTCTATCAACAAAGGCAAACTCATGCTGCAAAAATTTAAAATCTATGATTACACTTCAATGGAATTAAGCAACGTTGTACAAGTAAAAGCAATGCAAAAGAAGAAAGGGACCCCCATAGGAAAATATGACGAAACAATTGCAGGGATTTGCCTGGCAAAAAACGAGAAGCTTTTTACCTTGAATAAAAAGCATTTTGGAAAAATTGACAACCTACAACTGGTTGATTTTTAAGGCATTATATCAAACCACATAAAATTTTACATTTATTTTGTGGTTTGATAGATAGCACCTTGCAGAGTGAAACTCTGCGAGGCATCGCAAAATGCATGCATTTTGCAAGGAACCATGAAAATTTTTGGAATTATTTTTTTGGTTTGCTATAATCTGCATTTGACGGCAGGCTGTGAGCAAAATGGAAAAGTTTGTTGTTTATTCGTGGGACAAATTGCAAACCACGTTTTTTGCGGTAATTTTAATTTTGTATGCCGCATTTTATGGCGTTGGGCTTTATTTGGCCAAATATGATTTTTTGCTGGAAAATTTAACCCTGCTTGGCGTGTTGTTCATTTTTATTGTCCTCTGGGTTGTTTTGAGCTATTCAAGGTATTCAATTAACGGTTCACGGATTGAAATTTCAAAAATTTTTTTCCTGAAAAAAATCAAGATCCCATTTAATGAAATAAGATCTTTAAAAAAAACAATTTTGCGGGCTCACATCCGTTGGTTATTGGCAGGATTACCTTGCGATTAAAGGACGACAAATCAGAAAATCTCGATTTTTTCAGTGAATTAAATATTAACAGGCTTGCAGCCAAATTGAAAGAAATTGTTGAACATAATTAGTGCTTTGCTTTTTCAACAAGTTCCTTCACTTTCAGGAATGCCTCGTCCGACCGCTCTATATTCATCACCCAGATTGCGTTTTCCCCTTTGGTTAAAATAATTGTTCCAAGGCCATAGCGGCTTTGAAGAATGCCTTTTTTGAGTTCAACTGTGGAGATGCCGCCATAATTTTCACTGATTGTTTTTTCCTGCCCAATAGGCATTTCAAAATAATCTTGGTAAATTTACGATTTTGGCAATATCTGGTATTGAATTGATTGATAGCTCAAAATAATGGTTGCCTTCGCCGTTGAAACGTTTTTTTGAAACAATTGATTTGAATGCCAGTCTGTAAAATTTGCGTTTTGAGCCCTTTTGTGTGAAATTATATATAGCAAAGAGCATAGATAATTGAACAAATTAATTGCTTTTTGCATATAGCAAACTGTCTCAATAGTTCAAAAACAAATGCAGTTTGCTATAGCTATCTGCACAAAGGTAGCCATGCAAAGAAGCCAAATTGGGATTAATGGTTTTAATTGTTTGCACAGATAGTTTTTGTTGAAAGTGGGTTAAAAATCCATTTAAAGAGACACACCGGGTTTCCGGTGCAAGGGGAGGTGAAAAAGCAAAATGGGAAAATTCAAGGCAGACAAGGTTTCGGAGTACATCTGGGAAATCCCGCCTACTGAAAAGGAAGGCATGAGGGTTCCTGCAAGGATTTTTGCTTCAGACAAATTGTTCCGCGAAATGGATGAAGGCGTTTTTGAGCAGGCCACAAACATGGCGTGCATGCCAGGGATACAAAAGTATGCAATGGCGATGCCAGACGCGCACTGGGGTTATGGAAGCCCGGTCGGAGGCGTTGCGGCTTTTGATTTGGAGGAAGGCGTAATAAGCCCTGGAATCGTAGGTTTTGACGTAAATTGTGGGATGCGTCTAGTCACCACTAACCTTACATTTAAAGAGGTACAACCAAAATTAAGACAGCTTGTAAATTTGCTTTTTGACAAAGTGCCAGTTGGCGTTGGAAGAAAGGGTTTTATAAAAATAAGTGAAAAAGAATTCCGCGAAATGACTGAGATTGGCGCAAAGTGGTGCGTGGAAAAGGGCTTTGGCTGGGAAAAGGATTTGAAGGCAATTGAAGAGCATGGCTGCATCAAGGGGGCGGATTCCGGCAAGGTGACAAAAAAGGCGATTGAGAGGGGCATTAGCCAGATTGGGACGCTTGGCAGCGGGAACCATTACCTTGAAATACAGGTCGCAGATGAGAGCGCGGTTTTTGACAAAAAAACAGCAAAAGCGCTTGGAATTGCGCTGCCCCAACAGGTCGTAATAATGGTGCATTGCGGTTCGCGTGGCTTTGGCCACCAGACTGCAACCGATTACCTTGGCATTTTTGAGCCGGCAATGAAAAAATACAAAATAGAGGTAAAGGACCGGCAGCTTGCGTGCGTTCCGTACAGGAGCAAAGAGGGCGCGGATTATTATGCGGCAATGGTTTGCGCTGCAAACAGCGCGTTTGTGAACAGGCAGGTCATAATGCATAGGATTCGGGAAAGTTTTTCGCAGGTGTTTTCGCAGAGCGCTGAGAGCCTTGGAATGGATTTGGTGTATGATGTTGCGCACAACATTGCAAAAGTGGAAAAGCACAAAGTGGACGGAGTTATGAAGGAACTGATTGTGCATAGAAAGGGCGCGACGCGGAGTTTTCCGCCGGGGCACGCTGAATTGCAGGGTGTTTTCAAAGAGGTTGGGCAGCCGGTTATAGTTGGTGGCAGCATGGAGACAGGCAGCTTTTTGTGCGTTGGGACACAAAAGGCAATGGCAGATACTTTTGGCTCGACAATGCACGGGAGCGGGCGGACAATGAGCAGAGAGAAGGCAAAGAAGCTGTTTTCGGCGGATTCGCTGCAAAAGTCAATGGAAAAAAAAGGGATAATAGTGAAGGCCGCGTCAAAAGATGGCCTGGCTGAAGAGGCAGGCGGCGCGTACAAGAGCATCAGCGAGGTCGTGGACACAATGCATAACCTTGGGATAAGCAAAAAAGTGGCTGGGCTGCGGCCGATTGGGAATATTAAAGGGTAAAAGATTTATTCAAGCAATTTTTTTTCCACTAAATGTTTGGCTTGCAGTATTTCGCCCGGCGGAAGCACACCTTCAAGAGCCCGCTGCAAAAGAAGCCATGGCCTTGCAGTTAATGCAATTTTTTGTGCTGCCGCGGCATTGCCGTTTGCAAAAGCCATCGCTTTTTTTTGGTTTAAGTAAGAAATTTTTAACAGCACAGCTTGGTATTTTTGGGCAACTTTGCGGGGCGGCATTGTCCTGTGCTTTGCTTTTAATTCGCTAATCTTTCCCTCCAAAAAATCTTCCGCAGGAGATTTGCGTTTAGGTTGTTTATCGCGCATTTCATTTAAAGCTTTGGTTATGGTGGCTTTTTTTGCCCCTGTTCGCTCTATCAGGACATTTACATCGACAATGCCTGAATTGACTAGTTCAAAAATTTGCAACATTTGTGACTTTATTGACACCCTCTTTTTTGGTTGCCTTTGCCCGCCTGGGCTGGAAAATTTTCTTGGCGGCATCAGTACAAAATAAGCTGCCGCAATATAAAAACATGACTGAAAAAATGCTGCCACAAATTGGCTCCGCAAATTATAGCAAAGAGCATAAATAATTGAACTTTTAATTGCTCTTTGCATATGGCAAACTGCCATAAAATGTTCAAAAATATAAGCAGTTTGCTATAGATGCACACGCAGCCATTTTGGGCGTTTTAATAAAATCTCCTTTAGCAGTCCCGCTTTAGCAGGTGAAAGCGCCACACCAAATTGGCAAAAGAAATTAGTCATAATTATTCAACTGTCAATTTGGTGCCGATTTTGCGGTTGAAGCAGCCGGATTTTACATACAATTTACATACAATTCACTAATTCTCGTTAAAAAGTAACATTTAAATACTTGGTGTGCCGCAATTTGTATACAATGGATGCTTTTTTCAAAAACGTGTTATCCGTAGGCTTGGCTTTGGTGTTTTTGCTTTCCACAGTAAGTGCTGGCGGTTTCTTTTATTCGTTTGCAGCAGGCAATGCTTTCTTTTCAGCCTGCGGGGGCGCAGGCTGCCTTGTGCCTCTGCTTCCGTTTTCGGGCGTGATTTATTCTGGCTATGTGCAAAACCACAGGTTTGGTTACCTTTACAGTAACACATTGGCAAAAGAAATACTAGTAGATTATTCACTTGCCAGTGTGTTATACCCAAAGTACAGCATTTATGGCGAACTTGTTGATGGATTTTATCCGGCTTTTTACAATTACAATTATTTTTTCCCGCCAATTGCAAGCCATGCAAAAATTTATCCCTTGGCAGAAGTGAGGAATTCGCAAGCGAAAGCGGACGAGGCAAAAAGGCAGTCGGAGGCTTTAACTAACATTAAAAATAGTTTGAACACCGAAAGCACGCTTAGAACTGTGCAGAAAACAATTACTGTAACTCCGGCGGCTGGCGGGAGTGCCGCTGTGCCTTCAAATCAGGGCTGGCAGCAGGTAACCCCAACAGAGTCTTTTCTTGAATTTGCGGAAAGCAGGCCAAACACATTGAATTTTCCAGCGAGTCTGGCAGAAATTAATTGCGGCAATGTGCTTGGATTTGTTGGCACAGGAATTGACACAATGGCAAACCAGAGCGTGACAAAAAGCCTGTATGTTACAAACAATGCCGGCGAGGATTTTTTCATTGATGCTGTCACAGTCAAGGAAAACGATAGCGGATTCAACGCTTTTGGGAATGTTTTGGATGCAAAAATCCTTGGCGGCGACAGAGGCCGCGTGAGCGTTACAGTTGACGCTTTTGGCGCTGAAAATGACTCAACTGAAAGCATTAGCGTTAAGGCCATCGGGCACTTTGAAGGCGGAAAACAGTGCAGTGTTGAACAGGATTTTTTGGTTTTTGTGAAAGGAAGCGGGCAAACGGCAAATTTGGCGCCTTCTTTCGGATTTGTTTTTCCAATAAGGATTGGCACAGAGGGCTCTGCGGGTTTTGCGGAAATTTCCCTTGACAACAAATCTGGAAGCGATTTGTTGGTAAAAATTTCTTCAAGCGAAAATGCAATTGTTTACCCGTCGGTTGTTGTTGTCCCTTCGCACGGCATTGTTTCGCGGACTGTTTCAGTAAACGGGGCAGTTGATGGAGAACTTGTTTATTATTCAATTTTTTCTGGCTCAAGGCTTCTTGAGGAAAAATATTCAAAAGTTTTCATGAAAAAAAACACGCCCACACCGGCAATTCCGCCAATTGACTTGCAGGAAGGCGGGCTTGTATTTTCAAGTTATTCTTCAAGGGTAATGTTTTTGAATGGCAAGGCGGACATAGAAGTCGCTTTGGCAAACACTTCGCACAGCGCAAAACAGGCAGTGGTGAAAATTTCTAATCCCAAAAAAGGGTTTGCTTTCACGCCGCTTGTGTTAAACATTGGCGCGGGCGAGACAAAGTATTTCAATTTTTTTGTTTCCGATAACGGCGTGAATGAGTCGCCGGTGAACGCGCTTTTGACAGTGGAGTTTGACGGCAAAACAGTTGCAAGAAATGTTGTTTTTGAAAAAGAGTTCCCGATGCAGCAGGCTGGACAGATTGCGCCGGTGCAGAGCGGCGGGTTTGCTTCAAGCGCTTTTGCGCTTTTGGCAGGCAACGCAACTGCAATCGGGATTGCCTTTGCCGCATTCGCTGCTATCGCCGTGCTTGTTTTATCCATTGGCTTTGCTGCCCAAAGCAGAGGCACAGAAGCATGGGTGACAAGCAAACCAAACTGAATCTTAAAAATCTTTATTAGGACTTTCAAACAAAAAGCGAGGTGAAACAACAATGGCTATGAAAAGAAAAATTGCAAAAAATGCCAAGGCAAGGTCTTGGAATTTCAGCATAAAAGGATTTTTCAAGGCGTTTGGCCTGAAGTTCTAGTGAAAATTGGAACTTCTTTCCTTTCTTTTTTTTTAAAAAATTTGTTTATAAAAAAAAGCTGGTTTGCCCCAACAGGCTCTGTCAAGTTTTCGGTGGAATTCAACCTGCTAAATTTTCGGTTGCACAAAAAGTCTGAATCTTGAACGTCTGAAGTTTCAAGTATTTAAGTCAAAATGGTTTCTTTATACATGCTTTCAATTGTTTGTATTGCATCTTGATTGGCTTTTACAACTATAGATTTTACCCCCATATAGTGGGGGTTTTTAGCATATTTGTCTAAATTCTCTTGGCTTGTTAGAATTATAGTTCTAAAAGGGCTTTTTGAGGCTAATTCTATGGCAAATTTTATGTTCCTTTCGAATTCATTGTCAATAGCCTCGATTGATGCTGGCTCATTTATTGGGCGAAATGAGGCTTTTAATAGACTTACAGCTTGTTCTTTTTCAATTTGCTTTTTTTCATTAGAAACTATGTCATTAAAGCATTTTTCTGACATGACGTTGTGTTCTCTTGGGTAGTCTTTGGATTTAGCATTAATATACATTAATTTAGTTAACAGGCCAAATCCAGCTTTTTTTATTAATTGTTCATAAAAACTGGAATCAATAAGTAACCTTTCTGTAAAAGCACATTTAGGCATTTAATAAAATTAGCCCAATATTCTTTTTAAAAGTGCATCGTCTACTTTTATCGCAGAAAGTAGTGTTAAAGTAGAGCCTATTTTTTTTGTTACCATCAAAAAATCATCATCCGCAGTATTCAAAATCTTATTTTTAACAGAATCATCCTTAAATGTCACATTATCGGTACGGCTAATTAAAGCTTTAAAGTTTCTTGCTAAGTCAACATCCACAAAAATAGTCTCTGCACCCATAACTACCACAACTAATGAATAAATTTTTTATGATTATAAACAACTTATATTAAGCCCCAACATATATTTATACTTTTTTGCAGGAGTTAGGTTTTGTCTTATCCCGAATTAATGTCCTTCGTAAATTTGTTTTTGGGCAACCATTTATAACCTGCCCCACAATACCTTTAAATACCTTTTATGGGGCAATTACATATAATTTATATTAAAAGCGCCTACAAGGCGCATTGCCATTGAGCGAAGCGAAATGGCAGGAAAGCACCGCCGAATTTTGTCGGCGAAGCACACTGTATCCTTAGTAAATCTTCTAAGGATATAAATGCAAAAAAAATAGCTGTTTTTTGGCTTTTTTTAGCATTTTGAAAGGTTCCCCCCTTTTTTGCTGGCGTTTTGCCGGCCTGTGTGCATTTTCAGTGGTTTTTGAAAGTGGTATGTAAATGACTCGGCACAAGCCAAGGTCTGGCTCACTGGCATTTTACCCAAGAAAGAGGGCTGCAAGGGAACTGGCTACTTTTAGGTCAGACAATGTGCTTTCCAGGCAGAAAGCAAAGCCGTTGAATTTTGTCGGCTATAAGGCTGGGATGGTTCATGCGGTTGCGGTTAATAAGCAGGAGAAGGCCACGAGTTTTGGGCAACAGGTCGTGATTCCTTTGACGGTTATTGAGTGCCCTCCGCTGTCTGTTTTTGGCATTAGGGCTTATACGAAAGAGCAGGGCGCGCTGCGTGTTTTGGGCGAAGCGACTGTTGAGAAGCCTGACAAGTTTTTCAGGAAGCGCCACCCTGATTTTAAGAGAAAGAGCAATAAGAAAAAGGGCGGGAAAGAAGGGGGCGAAAAAAGTTATGCTACGGTTTCTGATTTGGAAAAGCAGGTTGACAAAATCGTTAAAGTAAAGCTTTTGTGCAGCACTAGGCCGGGTTTGCTTGGTTTTGGGAAAAAGGTGGCGGATGTGTTTGAGGTTTTTGTTGGCGGAAGCGTTGCCGACCAGTGGAAGTTTGCAAAGGAAAAGCTTGGCAAGGATCTTTCAGTCAACGAGGTGTTTGAGGAAAAACAGTTTGTTGACGTGAAGGCAGTGGATGCCGGAAAGGGCTTTACCGGTGTCATCAAAAGGTTTGGTGTAAAGATGCACAGGCGAAAGGCAAAGAAGAGAAGGGTTGTTGGAAGTATTGGGCCGTGGAATCCTTCAACGGTTATGAGGTTTGTTGCAAGGCCTGGCCAGATGGGGTATCAGTCCAGGACGGAACTCAACAAGAGGCTTTTGAGGATTTCAAATAATCCTGCGGAAATAAATGTGCCGCACGGTTTTGAAGGCTATGGTGTGATAAAGAACCAGTTTATTTTGCTTGGCGGAAGCACGCCTGGGCCGGTAAAGAGGGCTGTTGCTTTAAGGGACCCGATCAGGGTTGGTTACAAGGGTTTGTTTAATGTCGCGGAGCTTTCTGTTCTTGGGGTAAAGAGGAAGGAGAAGGAAGCGGTTGCAGGAGACGAAGTCCGGGCACAGCGGATTGTTGTAAAGAAAGAGGCAAAGGTTGAAAAGAAAAGCGTTGCGGATGAAATAAAGGAAGCTACAATGGGCGGCGGGAAAAAATGAACAGTCACAAATTATTGGCGAGCAATGACATTGCCATTGAGCAAAGCGAAATGGCACAAAAGTGTCGCGTGATTTTGCACGCGGCCGCAATGGGTGGCGGGAAAAAATAATCCGGTTGATTTTTTATGAAAGCAAGCGTGTTGAGCATTGAGGGGCAGAAAGTCCGGGAAATTGAACTGCCGGGTGTTTTCAGCGAGCCGATTGATGGAAACCTGATAAAGCGGGCCGTGTTGTCAATTGAGAGCGCGGCAATGCAGCCAAAGGGAACAAAGAAGAGCGCGGGAAGGAATTACACTGCGCGCTATATTGGTGCAAGGCGAAAGCCGCAGATGCACAGGACAATCAACATTGAAAAGGCACGGCTGCCAAGGATGCGGAACAGGAGATATATTTCTTCGGGAAAAGTAGCGCTTGTTCCTTGGGCGGTTGGTGGCCCGGCGGCACATCCGCCAAAGGTTGAAAAAATCCTTAAGGAAAAGATTAACCGCAAGGAAAAGCAGAAGGCGACAAGAAGCGCGATTGCGGCGACAGCGGTTGCGGAACTGGTGCGAAAGAGGGGGCACAAAATTTCGGACAAACTTGTTTTTCCAGTTATTGTTGAGAAAAAAATCGAGGCGCTTGACAGGACAAAAAATGTGGTTTTGGCGCTTGAGAGGCTTTCGTTGATTTTGGATGTTGATAGGGCAAAGGCTGCGCGGAAGAGAAGGGCTGGAAAGGGAAAGAAGAGGGGAAGGCGGTACAAGAAGGCAAAGAGTGTTTTGATTGTTGTGAGTGATTCGGCGAAGATTTTTAAGGCGGCGCGAAACATTGAGGGTGTAGAGGTTGTGAATGTGAAAAACGTCAATGCAAAGCTCCTTGCGCCGGGCGCTGTCCCGGGAAGGCTCACTTTGTGGAGCGAGGACGCGATAAAGGCTTTAGAGGGAAAATGGTGATGGAGATGTTTTTTATTTGTGCGCAGAATCCCCATTCGAAGAATGGGGAAAAAGTGTCGCCTGATTTTGCAGGCGGTAAGGACGCGATAAAGGCTTTAGAGGGCAAGTGGTAAATGTATGGTTAAGCAGAAAGCAAAAAAACCCACACAGAAAAAGGCTGCAGCAAAAAAAACTGCGGCGCACAAAGTGCAGAAAGTGGCAAAAAAAATTGTGGCGAAGAAAAAAATCGCTTCAAAGATTGCTGAAAAAAAAGCGGCCAAAGGTGGCGCAAAAAAAAGTGTTGTTGTAAAGGAATTTACGGGAGAGCTTCCAGCAGACAAAACGGTTGCACTCAAGGCATTTGAAACCATTCTTCACCCGTTGATTACGGAAAAGTCGGTGGGCATGATTGAGTCTGAGAACAAACTGGTGTTTGTTGTGAATGGCGGGGCGTCAAAATCTGAAGTGAAGGATGCGGTTGAGGGTTTGTATAAAATAAAGGTTGACAAGGTGAATATTTTGCGGGACACAAAGGGAAGGAAGAGGGCGTTTGTTAAAATCAGCAGGCAGTTCCGTGCGGACGAGATTGCGACAAAGCTTGGGGTGCTGTAAATGAGCAAGCGGATTTTGGTCCAGAGGAAAGGGAAGGGCTCGATTTTTAGGGCAAGAAAGTCCAATGTGCAGGTGGCAAGGTATTTTTCGCTTGACGAAAAACAGTTGACTGGCAAGAGGGTCGGGGAATTGGTTGCGTTTGTGCATGACCCGACGAACAGCAGCGTGCTTGCAAAGATTTTGTTTGATGATGGCTCTATGGGTTTCACGATTGCGGCAGAGGGTACTGTTGTAGGGCAGCGTGTTGAGTTTGGAAAAAATGCTGCGCTTGAAATGGGGAATGTTTTGACTCTTGAAAGCTGTGTTGAGGGTTGCCCGATTTTTAACATTGAGAACAGCCCCGGTGACGGGGGAAGCCTTGTGCGTGCAGGCGGCGGGTATTCAATGATTCTTTCAAAGGACAAGGGGCATGTTTTTGTCAAGTTGCCGTCAGGCAAAACAACTGAACTGCACCCGCATTGCAGGGCAACAATCGGGCTTGCCGCTGGCGGCGGGCGCGTTGAAAAGCCCATGGTTAAGGCCGGGCCAAGGTACCATTTGTTCCATTCAAAAAGGAAGCATTACCCGATTGTGAGGGGTGTTGCAATGAACCCGAACTCGCATCCGTTTGGCGGCTCACAGCACCATCCGGGTAAATCAAAGTCCACTTCAAGGCATGCGCCTGCAGGAAGAAAGGTCGGGGCGATTGCGTCAAAGAGAACGGGAAGGCATAAAAAATTGTGATTGTGTTTTTATGGAAATTGCAATGAATTATTTGCCGGAAGTCCCGTCGCAGACGGGACAAAAGTGTCACACCGAATTGGCAAAAGAAAATATCCAGAATTGTTCAACTGTCAATTTGGTGCCGATTTTGCGGTTGTTGTGATGTTATGGTAAAAAAAGAATTTACTTTTCGCGGAAAAACAATGGAAGAGCTTGTTGCAATGAGCGAGGCACAGTTTGCAGTGATTGCAGGCTCAAGGATAAAGAGGTCTTTGCTTAGGGGAAATTACAGCAAGGGTTTTTTGGGGGCAATCGGCAGCGCGTTTTTGCAAAAGCAGCAGGGGCATGAGCCAAAAATCATTCGGACGCATTTGAGGGATTTCCCGGTTCTGCCAAAGATGGTCGGGCTGAAGTTTGCCGTTTATAATGGGAAGGAATTCCAGGTTATGTCGGTCATGGATAAAATGCTTGGCCACTATTTGGGCGAATTTGTTTTGACCCGAAAGAGGCTGTCGCACGGAAAGGCAGGGATCGGCGCAACAAAGTCAAGCACTGCAATCACGGCGCGGGGATGATTGGATGGTTAAGAAAAATTACCAGGTTGAAATCCGGGACACCAAAAAGTGTGCAATGGTCATGGCAAAAAACCAGCCCGTGTCATTGAAGTATTCGACTGAGTTGGTGCGCGAAATCAGGGGAAAGCGGGTAAAGCGGGTTGAAGAGTTTTTGAAAAACATAATTGAAAAAAAGGAACATCTGCCGCTGAAAAAGTACATAAAGAAAACCGGCCACAGGAAGGGAATCCCAAGGAGTGCGACAAAGGTTGGCAGGTACCCAATTAGGCTTGCGGAAAATTTTTTGAAGATTATTTTGAACCTTAAGGCAAATGCGGATTACAAGGGGCTTGATTCGAATAACCTTGTGATTGTCCATGCGTTTGTTTGCGAGGGTTTTAGGCGCGCAAGCAACCAGAAGCAGGGCCGGATTTCCGGGAAACGCCACAGAAGCAAGGCAACGCACATTGAGATTGTTGCAATGGAGGCATCGAAATGATTGAGCGCCATTTTATTGAGCAGGGGATTAAGAGGGTGGAATTGGACGAGTACCTTGCAAAGGAAATGGACAAGGCCGGTTTCACGAAATCTGAAATCGTAAAAACGCCTCTTGTGACAAGGATAATTGTGAACGTTGTAAAGCCGGGCCTTGCAATCGGGAAAAGCGGCTCAAACATAAGGAAAATAACTGAAACGATTGCGCAGAGGTTTGGGATTGAGAACCCGCAGCTTGAAATAAAGGAGCTGCCAATACCTGAGCTTGATGCAAGGGCAATGGTGAACAAGGTAAAGGGTGCAATTGAGCGGGGTTTCAGTTGGAGAAGCATTGCGTATAGGACGGTGAAGGACATTGAGGCAAAGGGCGCACAGGGAATTGAATTGATTTTGTCTGGAAAGCTTACTGGAAAGGGTGGAAGAAAAAGAAGGCAGAGGATTGGCGTTGGCTATATGAAAAAAACCGGCCACCAGGTAAAGCTTGTTGATTTTGCAAAGGCAACCGCGTACCCAAAGCCGGGTGCAATCGGGATAAAAATCAGGATTGTCAGGCCTGAAACAGTGTTTCCGGACAAGGTGGACATTGGGGAAATTTTAAGGCAAAGAAGGGAATTGGCGCAGAAAAAAGTGGAAGCTGAAACTAAACTGGCCGTGCCAGAACAGGTGGCAATTGTGGCAGCCGCGGAAGTTGGCGGGGTTTCTTTGCCGCAGGCCGCAGAGGGCGTTGTGGAGATTGCTCCAGTTGTTGTTGAAGAAAAAAAAGCCGTTGAAGGCAAAAAAGGGAAAAAGGCGCAAAAGCACCCGGAAAAAAGCGCAAAAGAAAAAATAAAGGAGAAAAAAATTCCAGCCGCAGAAGTGCATGGAAAGGAAAAGGCACAGGAAGATTTGGCTGTTGAAAAGAAAATTACAGGTGAAGGGCAATGAGCAAAAAGAATGCAGTGCTTCGGGACAAGTCGGTGCCTGAGTTGGAATCACAGTTGGTTGATTTGAAGAGCAATCTTGCAAAGGAGCGGTCTCATGCGGTGTCAGGGACAAAATCAGATAAACCCGCAAAACTCAGGACTATGCGCCGCGGGATTGCACGCGTCCTGACAATTATGCGGGAAAAAAAGGTGGATAGCAAAGGATGAGCGACTTTGACAAGATTACGGGCCTTCCAAAGGAATTGCTTGGGATAGAGGATATTTCAAAGGAGACACAAAAAATCAGGATCCGTGTTGAGCGCAGAAGGCTCAAAAAGCTGGTCACATCAATTAAAGGGATTGATTCAAAAAAGGAAATGAAGGAGATTGCAAAGGATTTGAAAAAAAAGCTTGCATGTGGCGGCACCGTGAAGGATGACGAGATTGAGTTGCAGGGCGAGCACAAAAGAAGGGTGAAAGAGTTTTTGCTTGACATGGGTTATAGGGAGGAACAGATCGATGCTTAGGGGGGAACATTACTGCATTACCGCAAAAAACCTGCTTTGCCATGAGTTAATCGGTTTGCAGGCAAGCGTTGTGCAGAGCACGGATGCTTTGCGGGAAAAAACCAGCGGCACGATTGTTGACGAGTCAAAGAACCTGTTTGTCATCCGGACAAGGGGCGGCGACAAGAGGGTTCCAAAAAAAGAGGCAGTGTTTGAGGTTTTGGTCGGGGATGAAAGGGTTGTGGTGGACGGCAAAAAGATTTTGGTGCGGCCGTTTGACCGCGTGAAGTATTTCTGGAGGAGAAACTGAAATGGCAGAGTGTGTGGACAAGTTTTGTGCAATCCATGGGCAGATTAAGACGCGGGGAAACGTGTTTGCTGGCACTGTCGTGAGCGCAAAGGCCCCAAAGACGGTTACGATTGCAAGGACTGTGACGCATTATGTTCCAAAGTACGAAAGGTACCGGAACGTGCGCTCAAAGATTGCGGCTCATAACCCGGCGTGCATGGCTGCGTTGGCGGGTGACACGGTCCGGATTGAGGAGACAAGAAAGCTTTCAAAGACAAAGAGTTTTGTTGTTACAAAAATTTTGAAGAGGGCGGAAAAATGAAGGCAATAAATGCAAAGCGTACGCGAAGCCTACTGCTTAACTCAAACTGTGTCTGTGCGGATAACAGCGGTGCAAAAGAGGTTTACATTATCAGCGTCGTCGGGTGGAAGGGAAAGATGCGGAGAAAACCGTCATGTGGTGTTGCCGACATGGTGAATGTTGTTGTAAGCAAGGGAAAGCCGGAAATGAAAAGCAAAATCGAGCGCGCGGTCATTATCAGGACAAGGAAAGAGTACAGGAGAATGGATGGCACCAGGATAAAGTTTGAGGACAACGCGGTTGTTTTGGTTGACGAAAAGGGCCTTCCAAAGGCGTCAGAGGTAAAGGGAGTTGTTGCAAAAGAGGTTGGCGAAAGATGGCCAAAGATTGCCGGAATTGCCTCCGCGGTTGTGTGAGTTGTTTTTTATGGTGAATAAAACAAAAAGGCCTTCAAAGCAGAAGAAAAGGTTTTTTGGCGCAAAAATGCACGAGCTTCAAAAACATATGCATTCTACGCTGAGCAAGGAACTGCGAAAGTCGTTAAAGACTCGGGCGCTTGGGGTCAGGAAAGAAGACAAAGTAAAGGTCATGAGGGGAAAATTTAAGGGAAAAAATGGAAAGGTAACTGGCGTGAACCGCGAAAAGCGGCAGGTGTTCGTTGAGGGGGTAATGAGGAAGAAGGCTGACGGGAAGGAAATTTTTGTCCCTATTCACCCTTCAAATTTGATGATTATGGGGCTTGCGGCCGGTGACAAGAAAAGGGGCGCGGCTGCTTTGGGTGAAAGCATGCAAACAGGTGAAAAGCAGGTGGAGGCCAAAAAGGCCGAAAAAAATGAGAATGCAGTTTTGGCTGCAAAGGCAAGGTGAATGGTATGGCGGCAAAGGGCGAGGGAAAGGCACAGAAGGCTATTTCAACGGCAAAAATAAGGTTTTTTCCAAGGAAAGAGCATGTTTGGGCGATTCGGAACAGCAGCGGCCCGCATTCAGGCAATTCTGCGGTTCCACTTGGCTTCATTGTGAGGGACATGTTAAAGTTGGCTGCGACAAAAAAAGAGGCAAAAATGATTCTTAATTCGGGTGGAGTAAAAGTGAATGGTGTTGCAAAAACTGGAATGGATTTTCCTGTCGGGTTGTTTGATGTCATTGAATTTGTGGACACAAAAAAATTGTACCGCTTCGTGCTTGACAAAAATGGAAGGGCAGCCCTTGCAGAAATGGATGGGCATGCTGCAACGGAAAAGGTTTCAAAAATTTTGAAAAAGATTGTGGTGAAGAGGGGTGAAGTGGAGGTCACGACAAGCGATGGCTTTGTGTTAAAGCAGGGAAAGCACCCGTTAAAGGTGTCTGACTCTGTGAAGCTTTCTTTGCCGGACAAAAAAATAGTCGGCCATTTTTCGCTTGAATCAGGAAATTTTGCTTTGGTTATCGGTGGAACCCATGCAGGTGAAGTGGTGAAGATAAAGGAAATAATTGCCGGCTCAATGCACAAGCCGCGTGTCGTTAAAACCGAGGGAAGGCATGGCGAAATCAGCACGCTTGAAAAATACATCTGTGTTGTTGGCGACAAAAAGAGCGCGGAGCAAATGAACCTGGAAGTGTTTTAGAAATGAACAAAATGAAGGAAATCGGGGTTGAAAAAGTCACGATTAATATGGGGGTTGGCGCTACTGGTGCAGAGCTTGAAAAAGCAATTACAATACTTAAAACACTCACGGGTGCGACTCCTGTGAAGACTCTTTGCAAGGTAAAGCAGCCGGCTTGGGGGCTTAGGCCGGGCTTGCCGATTGGCACAAAGGTCACTTTAAGGAAAGAAAAGGCAGCCGTGTTTTTGAAGGACGCACTGGCCGCAAAAGACAACCATTTGCTGGCAAAGAGTTTTGACAATTATGGGAATTTTGCTTTTGGGATAAAGGAGTACATTGACATGCCGAAGGTAAAGTATGACCCGAAGTTTGGGATAAGGGGCTTTGATGTGCTTGTGGCATTAAAGAGGCCGGGCTTTAGGGTTAAGCGCAGAAAGCTTGAAAAGAAAAGGATTCCAAAGAGGCACTGCATTAAGAAGGAGGAGTCGATGGAGTTTGTGAAAAATGTGTTTGGGGTGCAGGTTGAATGAAGGCAATCAAGACGAACACTGAAAAATACCTTGTGCTTTGCAGGCGGTGCCACAACGACAAGGGGATGGTTAGGAAATACAACCTGGATATTTGCAGGCGGTGCTTTAAGGACATTGCGCTGGGGCTTGGTTTCCAGAAGTTTGACTGAGGTGGATATGAGATGACAAGACTTGACCCGTTGACGGATGCGTTGGTGAATATAAGGAACCACGAGAATGCCACAAAAAAGACCTGTGTGATTAGGCCTGCCTCAAAGCTTTTGGGGGAAATCCTTCGTGTGATGCAGGAAAAGAATTACATTGGCACTTATGAGTTCATTGATGACGGACGCGACGGCATGTATAAGGTAAACCTTCTTGGGCGCATCAACCAGTGCAAGGCAATCAAGCCGCGTTATGCAGTCAAGAAAACGGAGTTTGAAAAATTCGAGAAAAGGTACCTTCCTTCAAGGGACATCGGCATGCTGATTGTGTCGACCCCGCGCGGAGTGATGACGCACTTTGCTGCAAAGGACAATGACACTGGCGGAAGGCTGCTTGCATTTATTTACTAAGGGTGAATTGGGTGGAAAAGTTTTTTGAAAAAACAATCACGGTTCCGGACGGGATTTCTGTGCAAGTGCAAAATAACGTTGTGAAGTTAAGTGTGGGCGGCAAGGAAGTGCAGAAAAAGTTTTCTGCCAGCGCGATAGAGATACGGGGTGATAAAGGCACGATAAGGGTTGTCTCAAAAAACGGGAAAAGGCAAACCCTTGCAACTGCAAACACGATTGCGTCGCACATTATGAATTTGTACTCTGGCCTGCAGAAGGATTTTGAGTACAGGCTCGAGGTTGTTTACTCTCACTTCCCGATGGGCATTTTGGTGAAGGATGGGTTTGTTGAAATCGGCAACATTGCGGGGGCAAAGATGCCAAAGAGGGCAAAAATTGTGGGCGGCGCAAAGGTTGTTGTAAAGGGAAAAGATATCACTGTGAGCGCGGCAAACAAGGAGCACGCTGGCCAGACGGCAGCAAACATTGAGGCCGCCACCAAATCAAGGGGAAAGGACAAAAGGGTTTTTCAGGACGGAATATACATTGTTTCAAAGGCCAAACACAATAAGTGAATTTTTATGGAAAGCGAAAAGAAAGCAAAAAAAACCGGCGGCGGGAAAAGCATGCACGCAAAAGAGCAGAAACCACAGGTGCATGCGGCACAGAAAAAGGCAGTTGAAGGAAAAAAAGTCCCTGCAGCGGCAAAGGAAGGGAAAAAAACAGAAAAGGCCGAAAAGGGGAGAAAAGGGAGGAAAAAAAAGCCTGTTGGCAAAAAAATTGTTAAGATAAGGGAATTGCTTAAAAGAAACAAGCACCCGGTGTTTAGGGGAAGGTTTGGCGGCAGGTGGAAGAGGCGGAAATCGATTGCAAAGTGGAACAAGTGGCGTTACCCGCGGGGAATTGACATTATTTTCAAGCAAGAGGATGGCGCCAACCCGAAAATCGGTTACCGTGTCCCGAATGCGATAAGGTTTTTGCACCCAAGCGGTTATCCTGAAGTTATGGCTTCCACGGCGGAACAGCTTGCACAATTTGCAGGACAAAATGTGGCAGTGAGGTTTGCAGCAAGGATAGGGAAAAGGAAAAGGGCAATTATGCTGAAAAAAGCTGACGAGTTGGACTTGAAAGTTTTGAACAGGTGGAAAAGATGAATGAAAATTTGATTTTTGAAGTGCCATTGAGCGAAGCGGGATGGCAGGAAAGTGTCGCAACAAATTGGCGAAAGAATATTCTAGAATTTGTTCAATTGCCAATTTGTTGGCGTGATTTTGCAGGCGGGTGAAAAAGATGAAGGCGCAGAAAGCAAAAGGGATGGCGGGGCAATTGCTTAAAACAGGCAAGAGCAGGATTTGGGTCAGCCCGCTTGAAAATGAAAGGGTGGCTGAGGCAATGACAAAAGAGGATCTGCGGTTATTGATTAAGGAAGGGATTGTCAAAGAAAAAAGGCTTGCAGGCAAGAATAAGAAAAGGGCGCTTTTAAGAAAGAAGGGAAGCAAAAGAGGGTTTGGTAAAAGAAAGGGAACTGCAAAGGCGCGGACAAATCCAAAGGAAAAATGGATGAGGGCTGTTCGGGCGCAGAGGAAAAAGCTTAAGGAATTAAAGCAGGGAAAACAGAAGATGAAAATCCCTTACAGGAAAGCATACCTTATGGTTAAGGGTGGTTATTTTCGGGGAAAAAAGCACCTTGAATCCACTGTGATGGAGGCCAAAAAATGACGCACATTTCAACTTACAGCATGCCTTTCAAGAGAAGGCTTTCTCAAAAGACAAATTACAGGAAAAGGATTTCACTGCTGAAAGGAAGTGCCCCAAGGGCGGTTATAAGGAAATCAAGCAACAGCACGATTGTCCAAATTGTTGAATTTGACCCTGTGGGGGACAAAACGGTTGTTTCTTTCAAGTCAATGGATCTTGCAAAATTGGGCTGGACAATGCATAGGGGAAACCTCAGTGCGGCATACTTGACAGGCCTTGCTGCTGGAATGAAAGCAAAAGGCAGGGGAGTAAACCGGGCTGTGCTTGACATTGGCCTTTTGACGCCGGTGCACAAGTCAAGGGTTTTTGCCGCATTGAAGGGATTAGTTGACGCGGGAATTGAAGTGCCACATGATGCCGGAATTTTTCCTGAAGCGCAAAGGATAAAGGGGGCACATTTGAAGGAAAATGCCGTAACTTTGTTTGATAAAGTGAAATCTGAAATTGAAAAAAAGTTTGGTGAAAACAAATGAGGACAAGGGGATTTAGGGACAAGCGGACACCGGAAGAGGAAGCGCTTGACAGGGCGGAGATGCGAAAGAAGGCGCTTGAGAGCTGGGTTCCTTCAACCGAAGTGGGGCGCAGGGTAAAGAAAGGCGAGGTTGCCTCGCTTGACCAGTTGTTTGCGTTGAACCTTAAAGTGTTTGAGCCGCAAATCGTGGATTTTTTGGTTTCCGACATTCAGGAAAAGCTTGTAGATTTCAAGAAGACCACAAGGGTTACTAGGTCTGGGCGGTCGTTTTCTTTCCGTGCGGGCGTGCTTGTTGGCGACAACAATTCGCTTATCGGGGTAGGGACAGGAAAGGACGCGGAAAGGTTTCCTGCGATAAGGAAAGCGACAAACAGCGCAAAACTGTCAATTGTAAAAGTGCTAAAGGGCTGTGGCAGTTGGCAGTGCACGTGCAGCACTGAACACTCTTTGCCTTTTAAGGTGGAGGGAAGCAGTTCATCTGTTCGCGTGATTCTTTTGCCAGCGCCAAAGGGAACTGGGCTTGTTGCGGGCAACAACATCAAGGATGTGTTAAAGTTTGCAGGGTTAAAGGATGTCTGGTCAAAAACGTTTGGGAATACCAGAAGCAAGCTTGACTTTGTGCAGGCAACGGTTAACGCGCTTGCAAACACCACAAAATTCAAGCTCTCGCAGGACATTGAGTCAAAAATCGGGAGGCACAAGTAATGCTTGCGGTAATTCGAATCAGGGGAACTGTCGAAATCAACCCAAAGAACGGCAAAACGCTTGAGTTGCTTATGCTGCACAAGCCAAACCACTTGGTGCTTGTGCCAGATTCAAAGGAAATGTCTGGCATGGTGCGGAAAGTAAAAGATTATGTGACATTTGGGGAAATAAGCGGGGATGCCTGTGCGGTGCTTTTGGAAAAGCGCGGAAGGCTCTTGGGAAACAAAAGGATTGACAAGGCATTTTTGCAAAAAAACAAGTTTGAAAATTTTGCTGCGCTTGCAAAAGCGGTGATTGAGAGCAGCAAAAAATTAAAAGAGCTTGGGATAAAGCCGGTGTTTAGGCTGAGCCCTCCAAGCAAGGGGTTTGAGAGGGCGGGAATAAAAAAATCGTTCCACATCGGCGGGGCGCTTGGCTACCGGAAAGGCAAAATCAATGAATTGCTTGAAAAAATGGTTTAAGGGCTGATAGAAAATGACACAAAGAACTCGAAGGAAAAAGCACAAGCTGCGCGGAAACCGGACAATGGGACATGGCGACACGAAAAATAACAGGGGTGGAGGCTCGAGGGGCGGGCGCGGGGATGCTGGCTCAAAGAAGCACAAGCGCCAGCTATACCAGCACGAAGTGGGCGCGCTGCGGAAGTTAAAGCCAAAGCAAAAACAGCTTGCGTTAAACCTAGAGGATGTCAGCAAAAAAATTGCCCGGCTCTTGGAGCAAAAGGATGCAGAAAAATTGAACGGCGAAATTGTTTTTGACGGAAAAAAAATGGGCGTCGGGAAAATCCTTGGGGTCGGGGAGCTGAGGCACAAAGCAGTTTTTCGGAACGTTTCTGCAAGCGCGAAGGCTTTTGAAAAAATAAAAAATGCGGGCGGAAAATTTGAGCAGGAAACAGAAACAGGCGCCGAAAAAGAATTTGAAGAAGAAACAAAAGAAGAGGAAGAAGGAGAATAATTGAATGAGCATTCTTGACATTTTGGAGCCGGTTTACAAATTGCTGCCGGAGATAAAAACGCCTGAAGTCCCTCCGCCGATGAAAAAAAAACTGATATGGACTGGCCTCGCCCTTGTATTGTTTTATGTCATGGGAAACATCAACGCTATTGGTGTTACCGGAAGCAACGCCGGGCCGCTTGAACAGCTACAGGTAATCCTTGCAAGCCAGATTGGCACAATAATTACTGTCGGAATCGGCCCCATTGTCCTTGCATCAATCATTTTACAGCTGCTTGTCGGAGGCGGGCTGCTGAAAGTCGACCTCACAGATTCAAAAGACAAGGCACGCTTTACCGGAATGCAGAAATTGTTTGCAGTGGTTTTGTGCTTTGTTGAGGCATCGGTTTACGTGCTCAGTGGGCTTGTACTCGCGGCGCCAGAAATGCAATACATTGTGATCCTGCAGATAGCGTTTGGCTCGATTGCATTGCTTTACCTTGACGAGATTGTTTCAAAGCACGGAATTAGTTCAGGAATCGGGCTGTTCATTGCAGGCGGAGTTGTAGGCTCGGCGATTTGGAGGATTTTGAACCCCACATTTTTTAACCCGGCAACCCAAAAAGTTGTCCTTGATTTGGCAAGCGCGGACGGGCTGATATTCTTGTTTTTGCGCCAGTTCGGCTCAAACGCATGGTTTGCATTCGTTGACAACCTAACCCCGATTATTTTTGCAGTATTGGTTTTCCTCGTGGTCGTGTTTGCTGAAGGAATGCATGTGAATATACCGATTGCAGTGGGGCGCGCTGGATTAAAGTCAAGGTTCCCGGTGAAGTTTCTTTATGTTTCAAACATTCCAGTGATTTTGGCGGTCGCACTTTTTTCAAACATCCAGCTGATTGGCACAATCCTTTCAACAAGGCTCACTTCCGTTCCACTAGTCGGGGGGTTTCTGTATACTGCAATGAGTTTTATTTCAACGGTCGTCATTGCGCCGCAAAACCTCGCACAAGATTTTCTTAAGCAGGGAATTTCGCCAATAATTTTACAGCAATTTTTGGACAGCATCTTTAAGCTGCAATTTATAGGGCTTGGCGGAAACATTTTGCACGGAATATTGTACATCATTATTTTGACACTTGTATGCATAGTGTTTGGAAAATTATGGATTGAGATGGCTGGGCAGGGCCCGGAAACTGTTTCAAACCAGCTTGAAAAGTCGGGCATGTTCATTCCGGGCTTTCGGCGCGACCCAAGGATAATCAAAAGCGTTCTTGACAGGTACATTCCACCAATCACAATCCTTGGCTCTGCATTCGTCGGCTTATTGGCGGGATTTGCAGATCTTACTGGTGCACTTGGAAGTGGAACAGGGATCCTTTTGACGGTTGGAATAGTTTACAGGCTATACGAGGAGCTTGCAAAGGCACAGCTGATGGACGCGCATCCGTTGCTTGGAAAATTGTTGGGGTAAAAAAAAATGAAAAAAAACCGTATTAGTGGCATTTTGATGCAATTAGGTGGCATTATTGTCACGTTGCTTGCCCTGTTAAGGGAGGACAGGGCATGTACGCGAACCAGCCGCCTGTGCCCAAAGGGCGGACGCAATCGGCTTTTTTATTGTAATGGTACACAAAATAGTTTGCTTAATTTCCCCCAATTTAAGGCTGTTTGGAGTGTGTTTTAGTGGTATTTTTTAGCCCAATGATAGAACTGGCAATTATTTCAGTGGCCATGGTTGTGGTGCAAAAGGTGTTGCAGCTAAAAATCGGCAACCAAAAACAGTTAAAAGAGCATCAGGACAAAATGAAAAAAACGCAGGAAAAAGTAAAGGAATTGATGAAAAGGGATGACGAAAAGTCACGCAAGGAAAGGGAAAACATGGAAAAAGAAATGCTTGACTCGATGAACATCGTGATGGGTTCTTCGATGAAATTCATGGTTGTTTCACTGGTGGTTGTGCTGCCGGTTTTTTGGCTTGTGGGCTCTGTGTACGCGCAAGATGTGATTGATTTGCCGGCCCCGGTTCCATGGATTGCGCCAAATGTGGACATAGTAAACCCGCTTACGTGGATTCATTTCTATAGTCAGACCAACTGGATTGGCTGGTATGTGCTTACATCGCTTTTGTTCAGCCTGTTGGTGCTTAACCCGCTTACAAAAATCATTGAAAACAGGAAGAAGTGAAACAGATGCCGACAAAACACGAGAGGGCAAGCGAAAAAAAATTTGTCAGAATCACCAGCGGGAAGGCAAAGATTGTTTATTTTAAGGGAAAATCAAGAAAGCACCATTGTGCTTTGTGCAAAAAAATACTGCACGGCGTGCCGCACTCGCATAGTGTTTATGGCATGTCAAAGCTTTCCAAAACACAAAAGAGGCCGTCCGTTGCGTTTGGCGGAGTGCTTTGCTCGCCATGCAGAAGAAACGTTTTGGAGGAAGCAATAAAGGTAAAGGGGCAGCAAAAGGAAATGGGGGCTGTTTCGTTTAAAATAAAAAATTTTGTCGAAATGGCAATGCACAGGGTGGATTTGTAATGGGCGCAATAGAAGTCGGGAGGGTATGCATCAAGACAACCGGCCGCGAGGCAGGGCAGAAAGCGGTTGTGGTAAAGGTTGTTGACAAAAACTTTGTTCTGATTGACGGAAAAAGAGTCAAGAGGCGCAAATGCAATGTGCTTCATTTGTTTCCGACCACCGAAGAAAAACTGAAAATAAAGGAAAATGAACCGCACGAGGAAATCGTTAAAATGTTTAAGTGAGCAAAGATGGCTGAAGAAAAAGAAAACACAAGGTATATTGTAAGGATTGCCGGCCGCGACCTTGATGGCACAAAATCGATCGACAGGTCGCTTAGGGCAATAAAGGGAATCAGCCACAGGATGGCCCAAAGCATTGCAATTGCATTTGAAAAAAAATCCAGTGTGGTTTACAAGACAAAGCTTGGCGAACTCACAGAAGAACAGGGAAAAGAGCTTGAAGAGATTCTTGCACACCCAAGCGCGCATGGAATTCCGGAATGGGCGTTTAATCGGCAAAATGACAATTCAACGGGGAAAAGCATTCACCTGGTCACAAATGAGCTTGAGTTTGCAAAACGGCAGGACCTGCAAAAGCTAAGCGAAATCAAGTCATACAAGGGGTTGCGCCTTGGTTGGGGCCTGCCGGTTCGGGGCCAGAGGACAAAGAGCACCCATCGTGGTAAGGGCGGAGTTGTCGGCGTAATGAAGAAGGAAGCAAAGCAGGCAATGGCTCCAAAGGCGGCTGGCGGAGCAGAAAAGGGCGCGCCGGCGGCGGCAGGAAAGCAGCCGGAAAAGGCAAAGGCATCGGAGAAAAAGAAGTGATAGTTTATGGGTGGAATAAGGAAAAGCAGAAAAAAATATGACAGCCCCAGAAAGCGCTGGGACAAGGCAAGGATAGAGGAAGAAAAGGAAATCAAAAAAGCATATGGCTTAAAGAACAAAAGAGAGCTTCGGATAATTGAGACTTTTGTCAGGAAAAAAAGGCAGAATGCAAAAAACCTGCTTGTTGCGCCTCTGGAAGTGCGCGTAAAAATGGAAAAAGACCTTGTGAAGAGCCTTGCAAAATATGGCTTTTTGCCGTATGGCGCAACAATTGATGACGTGCTTGGCCTGACAACGCGCGAAGCCCTTGACAAGCGGCTGCAGACAATTGTCTGGAAACAGAACCTTGCAAGGACGCCAAAGCAGGCAAGGCAGTTCATCGTGCATGGCCACATTGCAATTGAGGGCGAAAAAATTACTTCGCCAAATTTCCTTGTGCCACTAGACAAGGTGGAAAAAATCGGGTACTATAGGGGAAAGAAAATGGTTGTAATGGAGGATGTGGCAAAGCCACAGAGCAAAGAGGAACTCAAAAAGAAGTTTGAGGAAGCAGGTGCAAAACCTGGCGAGGAAAAAATGGAAGAAAGCGGGCAGGCAATGCAAGAGGAAGTGAACGCGAGTGGCGAGTAATTCTGGAATAATTCACATTTATGCTTCAAGGAACAACACGATAATTCTGCTTACAGACGAGACTGGTGCGGAAACAATTGTGCAAAGCAGCGGCGGGAAAGTCGTGAAGGCACAGCACAAGGAAGGAAGCCCGTATGCTGCAATGAAAGTTGCAGAAATAATTGCACAGTCGGCAAAAGAAAAGGGCATAACAGAAGTGCATGTCAGGGTCAGGGGGCAGGGTGGAATCAGGCCAAAAAACCCGGGGCAGGGAGCGGAAGCAGCAATCATCAGCCTTACACGAAACGGTTTAAGAATTAAATCAATACAAAATGTTACACCGGTTCCCCACAACGGTACCAGAAGGAAAAAAAGGCACCGAAGCAAGAAAAAGTAAAGAGGTTTTTTAACATGGATTTTAAAAAAATCGGCGAAACGCACAATTGCACCAAAATTCTGGTGAAAGGAATAGATGCCACCCTGCTTAACAGCATCAGGCGGGCCGCAATGAACAGCGTGCCAACTTTTGCGATTGAAGATGTTACAATTTATGACAACAATTCTGCATTGTTTGACGAGTACCTTGTGCACAGGATTTCAATGGCCCCGATAAAATCCGACCACACACAATACAAGGCGGGGGATATTGTGAAGTTTGTGCTTGACAAGGAAGGGCCGGGAATGGTTTATAGCCGCGACATCAAAAGCACCGACCCCAAAATCGAGTTCATCGACAAAAATGTCCCGATTGCAAAGCTGAAAAAAGACCAGAGGATAAGGCTTGAAGCCGAAGCGGTTGTCGGAAAAGGAAAAGACCATGTAAAATGGCAGAGCGCGCTCATTGCATTTAGGGAAATCCCAAAAGTCAGCTTTGAAACAAAGCTCATCAAGGACCCCAAAAAGTTCATTGCGGAGTGCCCAAAGGGCGTGCTTGAACAAAAGGCGGGAAAAATAATTGTTTCGGACCCGATTAATGTGAACATTGACCTTTTGCTTAAATGCGCCGACATTGCGCCGCCGGGGGCAATGACTGTGGGTTATGATTCGGATTCGTTTGTGATAACTGTAGACAATTATGGAAACCATAAATTGGCGGACATTTTTTCCCTCGCAGTTGAAGCAATACGGGAGAAAGCAAAAGAATTCAGGGGAGAAATGAAAAAAATAAAGTAAACAAATAGGGGGATGCAGGGGTACCAAAGCGGTTTAATGGGCAGGACTTAAGATGCAATAAAATAAGATGAGCGATCCTGTGGCTCAGTGCCTTCGGGGGTTCGAATCCTCCCCCCTGCAATCAAAAAAATAAAAAAAACGTTTGCGTCCGTTTTAACAAATTGGCAGTTGAATAATCATTATATTTTCTTTGCCAATTTGTTACACCGCGGATGTGTCCCGTCTGAAGACGGGGCGATAATATAAATTTGGATTACAATAAAAAAAGCAAAAATTCAAAGTGATAAAAAAAATGCCTGAAGTGAAAAAAAACTACAAGGTTTCAGTTGCAATGGAAAAGCACGGCAAAAAAACCGGCAAAGAAATTTTTAAGGACATAGCCAGGCGCATTGCAGGGCCAAGAAAAAACCTTGCAAAAATCAACCTCTGGAAGCTTGACCGGCTTTCGAAAAAAAACAAGGGAAAAATTTTTGTCGTACCGGGTTTCGTGCTGGCGAAAGGCGAGCTATCAGGCACGCTCACTGTGGCAGCGCTTTCTTTTTCAAGGGCGGCTTTTGAAAAAATAAAAAACGCGAAAGGGAAAGCATTGACTTTTGAAGAGCTTGCAAAATCAGGGGAAAAAACAAGTTCGATGGTGATTGTGAAATGACTGTCATTGACGGGGCACAGGCAAACATGGGAAGGATGGCGTCCGTTGTCGCAAAAAAACTTCTTTCAGGCGAACAGGTAGACCTGATTAATGCCGAAAAAATTGTCATCAGCGGGAACAAGGAACAGATGCTTGAAAAATACAAGAAGAGGTCGCTGCAGAGGTACCTTGGAAACCCAAAAATCGGGCCAAAGTTTTACAGGATGCCAACGATGATTGTAAAGGCCGCAGTGCGGGGAATGCTTCCGATTAAAACCACGCGCGGGCGCGAAGCAATGAAAAAATTCAAGGCATATATCGGGGTGCCAAGGCAGTTTAAGGAGTCAAAGCCGCGCATAATCAGCGAGGCAGCAAAGGGCGTTTCAAAAAAACTCGTGTCAGTCGAGGAAATCAGCAGGATGCTTGGGGCCAAGTGGTGAATTTTATGGATGAGAAAAAAAAGAAAAAGAAAGGAAGAGGAATCACTTCCAAGGCGAAGAAAAAAACCGCTGTTGCGCGCGCAGTCATTAGGAAGGGCACAGGAATAGTGCACATTAACAAAAGGAACATTGAGACAATCAAGCCAAAGTACCTTTACGAATTTGTCAAAGAACCGCTTGAGCTTGCAGAAACCCTTGCAGGCGAGGTTGACATTTCTGTAAGCGTTGCGGGCGGGGGATTCATGGGCCAGGCAGTGAGCGCAAGAAGCGCTATTGCAAAGGCGCTTGTGAAGTTTCACCCGAACGAAAAATTGAAACAAAAATTCCTGAAATATGACCGGATGCTTCTGGTTGATGACTCAAGAAGGGTTGAGCCAAAGAAGCCCCTTGGAACAAAGGCAAGGAAGAAAAAACAAAAGAGCAAAAGGTGATTGAAGATGATGGTGCCGGTTAGGTGTTTTACATGTGGCAAAGTTGTTGGAGAGCATTACGAAGAGTACGTCAGGCGGGTTGAAAAAAAAGAGGACCCAAAAAAAGTGCTTGACGACCTTGGGATTGAAAGGTACTGCTGCAGGCGGACAATTTTTTCGCATATTGATTTGGTTGACGAAATTTTAAGGTACAAGGTGTAAAGTGAATCAAATGGCTGCACAGCAAACACTGGTTGACTCGGAAACGTACCTTAAAAGCGGGGCGCATATCGGCACGCGCTTTAAGTCATGGGAAATGAAAAAGTACATTTTCAAAATAAGGAAAGACGGGCTAAACGTGCTTGATGTCGGCACGCTTGACGAGCGCATAAAGTTTGCCGCAAATTTTCTGGCAAGGTTTCCGCCGCAAAAAATACTTGTAGTTGCAAGAAAGCTTTACACGCAGACTCCGGTTCGGGTCTTTGCACAGGCAATTGGCGCAAAAGCAATTGCCGGACGCTTTGTGCCAGGCACCCTGACAAACCCGAAAGCTGCCAATTTTTTCGAGCCACTGGTTGTTTTCACTGCAGAACCGGAGCCGGACGCGCAGGCAATTGAAGAGGCGCGAAAGGCAAACATTCCTGTGATAAGCCTTGCTTCCACAAACAATTCGCTTCGAAACATTGACCTTGCGATTCCGACAAACAACAAGGGCCGAAAAAGCCTCGCACTTGTTTACTGGCTGCTTGCGCGTGAATTCCTCAAGGCAACAAATGCCATAAAAGAGGACGCCGAGTTCACCAAAACACTGGAAGACTTTGAGTACAAAATGCAGGAAGGCGAAAAAGAGGAAAGCTTTGAACGGAGCACAGAGCGCGGCCGCTTTGGAAAGCCAAACAAACGGTTTGACAATCGGCGCAGCAGGGAATAAGCCAAGGTCATTCCCTAACTGGAAAAGGTAAATTTATAAGGTTCTGATTATATTATATATATGCCTTTACAGGGTTTTTTTGATGACAGAAACGACAATAACGGCCTTTTTGGAGCAGCTTGGATTGACCGAATACGAGGCAAAAACGCTTAATTCTCTTTTCGAGTTAAAGGACGCCGAAGCACCCCAGATTAGCCGCAACGCACAGGTGCCAAAAACAAGGGTTTACGACGTACTTGACCGCCTCACCAAGCGCGAACTGATTATTGAGGTTTACGGAAGGCCAAAAAAGTACCGCGTGGTTGAACCAGCAAAGGTGTTTGACCGCCTTATTTCGGAGCGAAAAACCGAGCTTTCAAAACTAGAAGAGCGCGCTGTTTCTTTCAAGAAATTGCTTCCAAACGAGTTGTCAAACGGAGGCAGTGAAAAAGTCATGAAGGTAAAGGACAAAATGGATTTTTTGTGGATTCTTGCACAGGAAATCGCGGCAGCAAAAAATTCGCTTACTATTTTTACCGAGCACTCAAAAAACTATTCCCTGATAAGCGAGTCGGTCAAAAAAATTTCCGAAAAAAACGTCAAAGTAAAAGTTATAAGCGGGCAACTGGAAAGCGACAGCACTTTCTTGAAGGAAATAAAAAACGCCGGAATTGAATTTAAGCACGCAAGCCACGGTCTTGAGGCATACATTGTTGACAAAAAAAAAGTCATCCTTGCGCTCTCAAGCATTGTTGAAGAAAAGCCAGAATACCACTTCATCATCTGGCCAGAAAACACCCACATGGCAGGCGCGCTGCAGCACTACTTTGACAAGCTCTGGGAAACAGCGAAAAAAGTTTAAGGCTAATTCACTTTGACTGCCGCGGTGACACAAAATCTGGGCTACAGTACCGATTGAGTTTAAATAGATTGCATTATTTGTCTTTTTAGGTATTCAATTTGTTCCCTGAATCTTTGAATATTTACACGATGCAGTGTGTCCATTCTTTTTAGTGTTGCTTTTCGTCCAGATTTTTCAATTGCTTCTAAAATTTTTTCGTAAAGATGTCTGACTGCCTGGTCTTGTGTAACTATAGCAAAGAGCATAAATAATTGAACTTTTAATTGCTCTTTGCATATAGCAAACTGCCATAAAATGTTCAAAAATATAAGCAGTTTGCTATATCTGCCACTTTCTGAAAAACGGTCTTGGCGATTTATAAATAGCACTTGCAAATGCAAGATTAACCAATTTACTCGTTAAGTTATTTTTCGAAGTTGAAACTGTTTGAATAGTGTGTGGCTCTATTTGTATTCCTGTTTTATTATGGCGTGAAATGAGGCAATTCCTTGTTTGACCTCTGTTTTTGTTGTGTTTGCCCCAAACAATAAAATCAAATCAAGGTCTCGCGGGGATTTTTTCCCTCTGGAAAAACTCCCAAAATAAATAACACCTGCAAGTTTAGGGTTATCTCTTCTTGCAAGTGCAAGTGTTTCATCTATTTGAGATACAATCCTATTGTGAAACAAATTCCTGATTGCCAATTCTTCAAAAACAAATCTTCTATCAGCATTAGTTTTGTTCCTTAAATAACTTTTAAGAATTTTTTCTCTTACAGGGGGGGCACTCCTGTTTCAAAATCTTTTATCAGTCTATTAACAGATTTTTGTAAAGCCATCTTCCTGCGTTCATTTAAAAATCCAGCCTCTGTTTCTCTCAGACCTTTGTGAATTGGCATTATAAAAATAGACTGTCAAGCATCAAATAAATAATTAACTGTTGAAGTCAGTTGCCTAAATTTCTTTTACGTATTTTTTTATCAGGAATTCCAGTATTCCTTTTTCCCATTGCCTGTTTTTGACCATTTTTTGTAGGGCAAAAATGCCTTGTTTTTTTGCCAGTTTTTCCTGTTTAATCAATTCAACTATTGCTGCGGTGGATATTTTTATTGAAATGTTTTTGGGTTTTGCAAGGCCGGTTATGCGGTATGCTGCATTCACGTCGTCCATCAGGATTGTCCCGATTTTTTCTTCTGCTGCAAGCTCAAAGCATTCTGCTTCCCCTTGGTCAATGCTTTTGCCGGTCAAATCGCGTGCATTTTTTTCGTTTTTTATTTCTATTAAACTGATTTTTTTGTTTTTTATGAAATTTAAAATGTTTTTTGCAGCGCCCCCTTCAATGTCATCATATCCGGCCATTTCTGCAATTTCAAGCTTGACCGCTTTTGGGGCAAATAAACCGATATTTTCCACGACTTCAGGAAGCTTCCCGCTTAATGCAATTGAAATGAGGGCCGAAGTGTCTGCCACGGCTTTTTTCATTCAAATCCCTTCTTGGAAAGACTTTTCGGCAATGTCCGCAAAGAAGGCCACTTTTTTTGCTTCATCAAAGCCAAGTATTCTGACTAGTTCATCAAAAGAGATTTTTCCTTCCACAAATTTTACGGCAACAATTTCTTTTATTTCGTCCAATTCTGTTTCTTTTTCAATGTAAGAAAGCAGGGCTTTTCTCATGAGGTTTGACTTTGTTTCCCTTTTTTTCTTTGCCAAATCCCAGACCTTTTGCTTGTCCTTGCCTTCAAGCCGCAAAGTAATCACGCCAGCAACCAAAAAAACCACCCGTAATACTTTGTAATACAAATTATATTTAAATGTTTTCCCTGCACTTTTAAAGCCTTTTTCTATTACTTATTTTTTGGTGTTTTGCTTGGATTTGGAAAACGACGCTTATCGCTACGCAATAAAGAACGCTTATTTGCACGAGGGGCATGCGGATGTTGGCGCTGTTGTCGGCAAAATGAAGGCGCTTGACAAGGCACTGGATTTGAAGGCGGCTATGCCGGTCATTTCTTTGGCAGTCAAAAAAGTCAATGCAATGGATTTTGGCGGGATAGAAAAAGAGTTTGAAAAATTTGAGGGCTCTTATGAATTAAAGCCGCCCGAAAAACCGATTGGTCTCCCTGATTTTGAGTGGGCAAAAAAGGACATGGTTGTGACGCGTTTTGCGCCAAATCCAAATGGCCCGTTCCATTTGGGGAACGCGCGTGCGGCAATCCTGAGCTTTGAGTATGCAAAAAAATATTTGGGAAAGTTTTTCCTGCGATTTGACGACACCGATCCCAAGGTGAAAAAGCCGATTGCAAACGCAAAAGAAATTTATATTGAAGACCTGAACTGGCTTGGATGCCCGCCGGCAGAGGTTTTTTTTGCGTCAGACCGCCTTTCAATTTACCATGATTTTATGAGAAAAACCATTTCAATGGGCCACGCGTATGTGTGCGAGTGCGAGCCAGAAAAGTGGAGAAAGCTAATCGGTAAAAAAAAGGCGTGCCCGTGCAGGGAAAAAAATTCCGACTCGCAGATGGAGCGCTTCAACAAAATGATCATCCACGAATTAAAAGAGGGCTCTGCCGTACTTCGGATAAAAACCGATTTGTCGCACCCTGACCCGAGCGTGCGCGACTGGTGGGCTGCAAAAATCGTGGACAAGGTCGAGCACCCAAACCCAAAAGTTAAGGATGTTCATGTCTGGCCGTCGTACAATTTTGCGTCAGCGATTGATGACCACGAGCTTGGTGTAACACTGATTATCCGCGGGCAAGAACACGAACAAAACATGACAAAACAAAAATTTTTGTACGAGTATTTTGGCTGGGCATACCCGCACTCAATTCATTTCGGGCGCATTAAATTGGGCAAAATGGTTTTGAGCACCTCGAAAATAAAGGAAGGAATCGAAAAAGGAATTTACTCGGGCTGGGATGACCCGCGGCTTGGGACAATCCGCGCGCTGCGCAGAAGGGGATTTGTGCCGCAGGCACTCAAGAAGGCAGTGCTTGATTTGGGGATTAAAACAAACGACTCGTCGATAGAGTTTGCAAGGCTTGCGAACCTCAATCGCGGTGAACTGCTGGAAAAAGCGGTGCCAGCGGAACTATTGACCGAACCGGTTGAGTTGTCGGTGCAGTTCACGCCGAAAATGGAGGCGCACGGGATAGGAATTAGCGCGGGGAGCCAGAGTTTTTTTGTTGAAAAAAGTGAAATTAATTCTGTAAAAATTGGTTCGGTTTTTCGGCTAAAAAAAGCGCTGAATGTGAATTTGCTTGAAAAAAGCGGTTTTTTTGCGTCCGGAAAATTTGCGGGCACCCATGAGCCTGGCAGCGGGGAAAGGAAAAAGATTCTTCGCTGGGTGATTGAGAGCGTTGACGTGGAAATCCTGATGGATGACGGCAAAAAAATGCTTGGCATAACGCAGTACAATGGCGACCTAAACGAGGGCGATGTTTTGTACTTTGAAAAATTCGGCTATGCGCGCGCGGAAGAAATCTCCCCAAACAGGATAAAATGCGTGTTTGCACATAAATAAGCAGATCTAAGTCAAAAGCTGGTTTTTTGGTCTAAAACCCCGAAAATAGCCTTTTAAGGCTTGTGATGGGAATTTTATATATATTGGCCCCCTTTTGAAATAATCGATTTTTTAGTCGATTTTGTTTTTGAAGCTAAAAGGCCAATGAGTATTATTTGTTGGTGCATGGAAGTCCCGTCGCAGACGGGACAAATTTGTCGCCGGAATTTGCCGGCGTACCGATGATAAAATTTTTTGGAGGTAAAAGCATATGGCGCAATTTGTAAAGTTTGAAGTACCAAAGGAAGTCGAAGAAGCCCAGTTGAGGGTGCTTGACAAGGTAAAAAAGACCGGCAAGTTAAAGGTCGGCTCAAACGAGGTCACAAAGGCAATCGAGCGCGGGAACGCAAAGCTTGTTCTTATCGCAAAGGATGTTTCCCCGCCAGAAATAGTAATGCACCTGCCTATTTTGTGCAGGGAAAAAGGCGTCCCGTTTAGTTATGTTTCAACAAAGCAGGAGCTTGGAAAATTTGCCGGCCTTGGGGTTTCGACAAGTTCGGTTGCTGTGCTCGCAGAGGGGGACGCAAAAAAGGACATTGACGACCTTGCAAAAAAATTGAGCGGCCTGAAAAACTAAATGGGTGAAAAAAGATGGACAAGGGAACACCGGCTGAAGTGGTTGAAATTATCCAAAGGACAGGGGTTTACGGCGAAATTGTCCAGGTCCTTTGCAAGATACTTGAGGGGCCAGAAGAGGGCAGGGTAAAGAGGCGCAACGTCAAGGGAGCCGTAAAGAAAGGCGACATAATTGTTTTGTTGAGCACGGAGCGCGAAGCAAAGGAAATCAAGGCAAAGTGAAAAAGAGTTGATGCACCAATGGTTAATTGTTCGTTTTGCGGGTCAGGAATTGAAAGAGGAACCGGAAAAATTTTTGCAAAAAAGGACGGAACGATTTTTTATTTCTGCTCCAGAAAGTGCGAAAAAAATTTGCTTGAGCTTGAAAGGTCTCCGCAGAAAGTCAAGTGGACTGCAGCGCACCACAAGGTCAAGGCAATAATGAAAAAAGGTGAAAAGACAAAATAAAATTTTGTGCAAAGTGGTTCCGCTTTGGCGGGACAAAAGCAACGGCAAATTCTGTTGGCGAATTTGTCCCAATTTCACTGGGACTGTCCCGTCAAAGAAGGGACAAACAGCGTCAACCGGTTTTGCGGTTGGCATCGCCTGATTTTGCGGGCGAAACAAGAGTGATTTGGAATGGCACAGGAAAAGACGCTTGTGATTTTGAAGCCCGACACAGTCAATCGCGGTCTTGTCGGGGCAATAATCGGGCGCTTTGAAAAAAAGGGCCTCAAAATTGTTGCGATTAAAATGGAGCAGTTACGGGAAGAATTGCTCAAAGAGCATTACGGGCACCACGAGGGCAGGCCGTTTTTTGCCGAGCTCATAAAGTTCATGTCGTCAATCCCGTCAGTCCTTTTGGTGCTTGAAGGGCATGATGCGGTCGCGGTTGTGCGCAAAATGTGTGGTGCGACAAGCGGGCGCAGCGCCGAGGTTGGCACAATCCGGGGCGATTATTCGATGAGCATTCAGGTCAACACGATTCATGCCTCAGAAAGCGCGGAGGATGCAGCAAAGGAAATCAAGAGGTTTTTTGCGGAAAGCGAGATTTTGGGATACAAAAAAATGGATTTTGACTGGGTTTACTCTTTCGAGGAAAAAAAGTGATTGAATGCGTGTTTTGGTTCAAAAAATTGACGGTAAAGCCAGAAACCTTGAATATGCCCACGAGGGCGACTCTGGAATCGATCTTTTCTCAACAAAGGAAATTGAGCTAAAACCGCTTGAAAGGCAGCTTGTCCCGACAGGGATAAGGCTTGAAATGCCGCTTGGCCTTGAGGCACAGATCCGCCCAAAATCCGGCCTTGCAATAAACCACGGCATTACCCTGCTTAACTCCCCTGGAACAATTGACAGTTCTTACCGCGGGGAAATAAAAGTTATTGCAATTAACCTTGGAAATGAAAAATACGTTATAGAGGAAGGCCAGAAAATCGCGCAAATGGTGTTTGCAAAAGTAGAGCATCCGGAACTTGTTTTGTCAAAGGCACTTGGCGCCACAACAAGGAATGAGGGCGGTTTTGGCTCCACTGGGTTAAAGTGATAAAATGATAGGAAATCCAATGATTGTTATATTAGGAGCATTTTTAGTCATAGCGGCAGTAGGAATTATGATATTAATGTCAAATGATTCTACGCTAGGCCAAGCCTGTACAACAAATTCTGAATGCAGGCTTCCATTGTTTGAAAATTATATCAAATCATATATATCGTCTGCCAAAATGTGTGGAAAATAAATGTGCAGTGATTGATTAAAAGTGCGTGAGTTTAATATGATAATCCGAAAGCCAATCATAACAGTGTTAGGTCATGTTGACCATGGGAAATGTGTCAGTGGGGAAACAAAAATTTTCCTAGCTGATGGCAAAATGCCAAAAATAAAAGACTTGTTTGAGAAATTTGAAAATTGTTCGAAAAAACTAATTGATGAAGATGGCTTGGCTTTGGAAATAAAGGCAAACTTTTTTGTTTTAGGCGAACAGGATGGAAAAATAAAACCGTTGCCAGTAACGCATATTTGGAAACTAAAAAAAGGAGAATTAGTTGAAACGCGTTTTTCAAATGGCTTTGCAATTGAAACCACGCCAGAGCACCCGTTTTTGCTGTTGAACGAAAATTTTTCGCTTTACTACAAACAGGCAAAAGATTTACAGGTTAATGAATTTGTGGCAATGCCAAAAATTGTGCCGCAAACAAATCTGGAAATTGGACAGATTAAAGCATTAGTTTTTGAAAAGTTGGCTGAAAATAAGGGCTTGCTGGCATTTATAGAAGACATGTTTTTGGAAGAATTTTCTCCAATGATAAAATCGTTTGATAAAAATGGCCTTGTGGCAAAGCAAATCAGGGATTGTGTTGTGCACAAAAGGTTTCGGGTGCAGGATTTGGCCAGTGTTGCAAAGAAAAACGGCATTGAACCCGCCAAAGTTTATGATTCAATAAAATTTGTCAAATATTCTTCAGACAAACAACGGGCAAGCCACAGGGGAGCATCAATAAAGCTGCCGAAAACACGAGAAGACTTCAAAGAATTTTTTTACGTTTTGGGCTTGATTTGGGGCTGAGCTTTGGGGCCGCGTTTCTGACTCACGGCCCGCTGTTTTTTCTGCTGGCGGAACATCTGCTGATCCAGCTCCCGTTCAATGGCGATTTCTTCCGCGCCCCGCTGATCCACGGCTTCGCCTGTTTCATAACGCACTTTGGCTATCCTGGTTTTGGCGGCCGGGGGATGACGGCGTAAAATTTCAAGGGTT
>CAYIER010000001.1:34886-42288 GCA_964362395.1 uncultured archaeon | reverse complement strand
CGCGAGGCGATTTCAATAATTGAAAAAGCGGGTTCTTTTGGTTATGCAAAAAAAACCGCGGCAAACCTCGTTAAAGGAAGCTGGAAAAAACTTGGCAAAAAAATTCCGGATTCTCATTCAAAAAAAATGTTGCGTGAATTTGCGGATTTTTTGGTGGAAAGGGGGTTTTAGCAAAAAATTCTTTTGGTTCAAATAACTTATCTGTTTTTTTGGGCTTTTGCTTGTTCAATACGGCTGCGCCAAGAACTCTTGTATAAACTTGTTCTGCCTTTTCTCAGTAATCGAATTATTTTTTGTCGGACTTCTGTTGGTGACAATGAAGGATATCTTGCACCAATCTCTTTTTGTAAACCTTCAATGACCTCAGACGATGGTTTTTGATTAAATTTTCTTGTAGGTTTTGTTTTAAATCGTGTCGGCATTTTTTTCACTTGTTAAACTTCCTCGTATGCTTTCCCGATTTTTTTCACCACAAATCCGCTGTCGTTGATTTCTATTGGGTGCATGTTTTCGGAGTGTTTTGTTGCGCGCATTTTTCTGATGTGCAGTGTCCTGTTGCTTTCGCCGATTCCCATGTAGGAAAGAATGATTACCCCGTCTGCCACGTATTCTTCTACTCCGAATTTTCCGAGTGTGAGGTCGTTTTCAAAGCTTTTTTTTCCTGGCTCGACTGTAAGTATTGTTGTGACCCCGATGCGCATCAAGAGGTAGCTGATTTTTAGTATTGCTTTTCTTGCCTCGTTGTCGTTTTCAAAGTTTAATCCAAGCGAGGAAAGGGAGTCGATTACTAGGCGCTTTGCGCCGGTTCTTTTGGTCAACCTTAAAATTTCTAGCAGCAGCTTGTCCAAATCAAATCCTGTGGCTGGCATCGAGAATTCTTCTTCGCTTGGTATGCCGATTTTTGCAAGGCTTGCGTCAAGGAGGTGCACCATGTCTTGTTGTTCGAGTTTTTGGATGTCCCACCCGAACTTGAGCATGTCTTCGCGCAGCAGTTCTGGGCGCTCGTCAAGCGTGACAAATATCCCTGGTTCGGAGTATTTTGTGGCGCCGTTGTAAATGTATTGCATTGAGAAAATGCTTTTTCCTGTTCCACAGGCGCCGGACAACAGGACTGTCCGATTTTCTGGGAATCCGCCTTCGATTATTTCATCAAGGCCCTTTATTCCTGTTTTGATTCGCTTCATGCGTTATTAATTAATCAAAACCACTATTTATAGCTTATTATATAAAGTTTTTGAATTAAATCAATATTTGGTGTTGCATGAAAAAGCTGCTTGCTGGCTTGTTTTTTCTTTTTTTGTCATTTTCGGTTAGTGCTGCCTGCAATTATTACCTTTTGGATGTGCAGTCTTCTTATACTACTTTGCCGTCGCAGGTTTTTTCTGGGGACACTTTAAGCCTTAATGTGCCGTTAAAGAATAATTCGCTTACCTGTGCTGCGGAAAAAGTTTCTGGTTCCATTGCCTTAAATGACAAGTATTTTGAGGCGGTTTCTTTGGATGACGCTGTCAGCCAGCTCAATGCTGGTGATACAAAGTCTGTTTCGTTTACTTTTAAGGTCAAGGGCACTGCGCCGCCTGGGACTTATAAGGTTCCTTTAAAGCTCACTTATGCCAACGGTTTGTCTGTTTCAGAGGAGACTTTTGAGTTGTCACTTGATGTTTTGGCTTGTTATTCCCTTGACGTTGAAAACATTGTGTATGCCCCTGAGTCTGTGTATGCGGGTGAATCTGTAAAGTTGTCTGCGGGTGTGAGGAATTCGTGTTCTGGCGCGGCTCGCGATGTTTCGGTTCAGTTAAAGCCTGTCACGAATTCTTCTTTTGACCCGTTTATTGTTTTGTCAAGCAATGTTTTGCAGGTTGGCACGATTTTGCCAAATTCGTCGGTGCCGGTTTCTTTTGAATTGAAGCCGATAAAGGATGCAGGGCCACAGATTTATGTGTTTAAGATTGATGCAAACTGTTATGGCTGTGACAGGGTTTTTTCTGACACTGTTTCTTTTGAGGTGCTTGCAAAGCCGGAGCTTATTTTTTCCGGCGTTGATTTTTCCAATGGAACACGCGCGGATGCAAAGGATTTTTTGCCTGGCGACTCTTTTTCGTTTTCTGTGCAGCTTGACAACATCGGCAAAAAGGCCGCAAAGGCGGTAAAGGTGAGCCTTGTCCTTGACGGCCAGATTGTGGGCTCAAAGGAGAATTTTGTGGGGAACATTGACCCAAGCGATTCTGGTTCGTCGGTGTTTGACCTCACTGTGTTGCAGTCTGCGTCGGTTGGCGAGCACAAGGCAGTGATTGTTGTCGGTTACCTTGATGAAACCGGGCAGGGCAGGGAGCTGTCGCAGGATTATTCGTTTTATGTTTCGGCGGCGCCTTCTAATCTTTTTGGGTGGATTGTGCTGTTGGTTCTTTTGATTGTTGTGTTGGTTGTCTTGTTTTTTTTGGTTAAAATGGTCTTTAGACAGCTCGCGTTGCAAAAGGGCAAATTGAAATGATCAAGTTATCTTTTCTGAACCTGTTTCGTCGGAAAACCAGGTCGTTCCTTGCGCTTCTTGGCGTAATTATTGGTGTTGCATCAATCATTGTCCTTGTTTCAATTGTTGATGGCTTGTTTTTGCAGTTCAATGACGTGATTAACCAGTACAAGGGGTTAAACGTAATGGAAAAGGATGCCGTGGACCAGCCTTTTTCAATTCTTGATGAGGGTTTTGCAAATGGCCTTGAAAGGGTTTCGGGGGTGAATGTGGCAATTCCAGAAATATGGTATGTTCCGGAAAAAATTGACGGCAAAGCAAATGAGTTTTCTTTTTCAACGACAAGCGTTTATGGCCTTGACATAAAGAAGCAGAATGCGGCAAGGCAGGCTGGCTGGATTGTTGATATTGATGAAGGGAAAACCCTTGCCGGCAACGACACGGGTTTTGTTTTGATTGGCAAAAAAATTGCGAAGGATTACCATAAGTTTGTAGGGGCAAAAATTGAGGTAAATGGCAAAAAGTTTGTTGTCAAGGGGATTTTTAAGGGAGAGTCTGACCTCATTGAAAACATTATTGTGATGAATTTGCCTGATGCAAAGCAGCTTTCAAATATTCCTGCAGGAAAAGTCAACTCTTTCACACTTGACCTTGATGACCCGTCAAAGTCCGAGCAGATCAGGCAGCTTATTGAGTTCAAGTACCCCAACCAGGTGAAGGTGTATAGTGCTGCGACTTATACAAAGACTTTTGACGAAACTTTGGGCCAGTTCCGGCTGCTTGTTTTTTTTGTGGCGGACATTTCTGCCGTGGTTGCCGGGATCGGTATTGTGAACACGATTCTTATGAGTATCCGTGACAGGATAAAGGAAATCGGCACGTTAAAGGCGGTTGGCTGGACCAGCGGAGACATCGTTAAAATGGTTTTGTTTGAGTCGGTGCTTATCGGCATAATCGGGGGGATTATAGGGATTGTTTTTGGTTTTTTGATTGACGTGGTTTTAGAGGCAGTTTTTGGGCTTGGGTTTGCCGTGACGCTGCCGTTGATTCTTGAGGCGTTTTTGTTTGCCTTGTTTTTGGGCTTGGCTGCCGGCATTTATCCTGCGTACCGTGCGTCAAAGCTTGAGCCGGTTATTGCGCTTAGGGGTGGATAAATTTGATTGAGGCAAGGAATGTTTCAAAGGTGTACGAGCTTGGCGTAACGCAGGTGCATGCATTGCGTGGTGTGTCATTGAAAATTGACGAGGGGGATTTTGTGGTGATTGCTGGCCGGAGCGGCAGCGGGAAAAGCACGCTGATGCACATTCTTGGCGCGCTTGACCTGCCGACAAAGGGTTCGGTTTTCATTGACGGGCATGACATCACGAAAATGGATGACTGGGGCCTTGCAATGCTCCGCAGAAAGCGGATTGGTTTTGTTTTTCAGGAGTTCAACCTTATCCCGACGCTTACTGCACTGGAAAATGTCCTGATTCCAACCCAGCCAATGAAGGTGGATGAAGATATAGTCCGCGAGCGTGCATTGAAAATTCTTGGCGAAGTAGGGCTTGGCGACCGTGTTTTTCACAAGCCAAATGAGTTGTCTGGTGGCCAGAGGCAGAGGGTTTCGATTGCGCGTGCGTTGATCAATGACCCAAAAATTATTTTTGCCGACGAGCCAACCGGCAACCTTGACTCGGTCACCGGCAACTATATTGTGGGCCTGATGCGGCATCTCAACAAGGTGGAGAAAAAAACTTTTGTGATTGTGACCCATGATGAGTCCTTGCTTGGCCATGCATCAAAGCAGGTTTTTTTGTTTGACGGAAAAATTGTTGACGAAAAAGTGAACAAAAAGTTCAGGGGTTGAGTGTTTTGCTTAAAATCGCTTTTTTGAACCTGTTTCGGAGCAAAAGCCGGACACTGCTTTCAGTGCTTGGCATAATGATTGGGGTTGCGGCAATTATTTCCATGGTGTCGGTTGTTGACGGCTTGTTTGGCGAAGTGAACCGTGCGATCGGGCAGGTGCAGGGGGTGCGTGTCATGCGTTTTTCCGGCGACCCTATGTATTCCCGGCTTGATTTGTCATATGGTGGCTTGCTTGAAAAAATCGGCGGCGTGTCTGTGGTGGTTCCGCTTGTGACGGGTCCCATCGGGTCAATTGACGGGAAAAATCTTTCTTACGGCAATACGCGTATTGTCGGCATTGATTTTTCAAAGCAGCAGAAGGCAAAGCATTCTTTGGTTAGCGGGGAAATCACTGAGGGCCGCGAAATCAGGTCAGGCGAAAATGGCGTGGTGGTAATCGGTGAGAACCTGAAAAAGGATTTTGGCAAGTTTTTGAACCAGACGATTGTTGTCAACAACAAGGGGCTTTTGATTGTCGGAATTTATTCTTCGAGCTCTCCTCTTTTGGGGTCAACCGCAGTGGTTTCAATTGCTGATGCAAGGGAAATGATTGGCTTTCCAAATGACAAGGTTTCACAGTTTGCGCTCGAGCTTGACAACCCTGCGGTGGTTAAGCCGGTTGTTGATGCGATTAATTTTCGGTTCAAGGGCGAATTGAAGGCTTTTTCTTCCAGTGACTTGTCCTCGCAGTTTGGGGGCATTCTTGGCAGCTTTCGCCTGCTGGTTGTTGCGGTTGCCGCGATTTCGGCAATTGTTGCAGGCGTCGGGATAATCAACACCATGTTGATGAGTGTCCTTGAGCGGTTCAAGGAAATCGGGACGCTAAAGGCCGTGGGTTGGACAAATTCAAATGTCATTCAAATGATTTTGATGGAGTCGGTGATGGTTAGTTTTTTTGGCGCAATTTTTGGAATCATTGCAGGGTATTTGTTTGGCGCATTTGTTCACGCCGTGTTTGGGTTGACGACGCTGATTACATTTGAACTGCTTTTTGAGGTGTTTGTTTTTGCCTTTGTTTTGGGGGTAATCGGGGGCGCGTACCCCTCGTTTGTTGCGTCAAAAATGGATCCGGTGGAAGCGCTTAGGTCGGAGTGAGTTTTTTCCTGCTTCAGGCTCTTTCAACTCTTTCAACCGATTTTATTGAATTGAGTTTTTCGATTGTTTTTTGGAGTTCTGCAATGTTTTTTGTTTCAATCCGGAATATGCAGTTTCTTTTTTGGTCTTTGTCGATTTTTGCCTTGGTTTCGAGCACCGTGATGTTGTGGGCAGTGAAAATGTTCAGTATGTCGCTTAGGATGCCGGGCGTGTCAATTGCGGTGACTTGCAGTTCAACATTGTAGTCAAGTTTTTTCCCGTTGCCCCAGTCAACGGTTGTGCGTGACCCTTGCGAGAATTTTTTTATTTCCTTGCAGTCTGCGCGGTGCACTGAAATTTTTCTTTTTGTCGTGCGAAAGCCGATGATTGTGTCGCCTGGAATTGGGCGGCAGCATTTTGCAATTTTTGTGGTTTTGTCGGTTGTTTTTATTGCGCTTTTGTTTGGAGCCGCTTCTTTGGGTGTTTTTTGGGTAATCAGCTGCAGGCTTTGCTTTATTTTCTTTTTTGCCTTGTCGGTGATGGCAAAACTTAGCCACTGGATTTTTGGCTTTTGTGAAAAAGAAGTGATTACCTCAACTATGTCTGCTGTTTCAAGTTTGTGGTTTATTGGCGCGGGAAGGTTGTTCACTTTTGCCTTGAAGCACTTGTTGCCCAGATTTTCGTGTATTGCGTATGCAAAGTCCAGCACGGTTGCGTCGCTTGGCAGCTCAATCGTGTCGCCCTTTGGGCTGAGCACATAAATGTTGTCCCCAAAAAAGTCAACTTTTGCGATTCTTGTCGGCTCGTGTTTGAGGTCTTTTTGCCAGGACAATAGCTCGTTTAGCCAGCCTATTTTTTTGTCAAACACTTCTTGTTCAAAGTGCCCCTTGTATTTCCAGTGGGATGCAGCGCCAAATTCTGCCTCGTTGTGCATTTCCTGTGTTCTTATCTGGATTTCAAATGCCTTGTTTTCCGGCCCCATGACAGTTGTGTGCAGCGAGCGGTAGCCGTTTGGCTTTGGCTTTGTAATATAGTCATCGAACTCGTCTGCAAGCGGTTTCCAGAGCGAGTGGACAATGCCGAGCATTTCGTAGCAGTCCTTGGCTTCGCTGCAAATCACCCTGATTGCTATGATGTCGTGTATTTCTTCCAGTGTTTTGTTTCTTGAAGCCATTTTGTTGTAAATGCTGTTAATGCTTTTTGTCCTCCCGCTTATCTTGATTTCAATGTTTTTTTCCTTTGCCTTGCTTTGCAGTTGCCGCGCGATTTTTTCTATGTCTTTTTTTCGCGCCTGCCTTTCTTTCTCCACAAGGCCTGCCATTTCCTGGTATTTTGCGGGGCTTGTGTATTTCATCACCAGGTCTTCTGCCTCTGACTTGATGTTGAGTGTTCCAAGCTTGTGTGCAAGCGGGAGCAGTATTTCCCTTTCTTCCTCTATCAGCTCTTTTTTGTTTTCTTCGCTTAGCGTGTGGATTTTTCTAAGCAGGTTGAGGCGGTCGGCTATCACCAAAAGGATAAGCTTGATATTTTTTGCAAGCGAATAGAATAAGAGTTTTTTCATTTCCTTGTTTTGGCCCTGCAGTGTTTTTTCCGACTTCAATGTTTTTTCAAACAGTGTCTTGCTTTCAATGAGGAAAGCGGTTTCCGCCCCGAACTCGCTTTTGATTTCGTCAAGGTGTTTTTTTTCAAGCAGCTTTGATGAAAGCAGTGCTGCGATTATTGTGTTTGGGGAAGCATTCAGGCCGGCAAGAATATTTGCGCATTCAAGGTTCTCTATTATTTTTGCTTCCGAGTGGAATATCTGGCTGTCAAGTTGGCGCAGTTTCGTGATTGCCTTGGCTATCTGGTCAAAGTCCTGCTTTGAATTGTTCTCCTCCACTTCTTGGAGCAGTTCTTTTTCTTTTTTTGCCGAACCCATGGCCGGTCCAAAAAATTTGCCCCACAAACAGTTTTAATCAGGTGGTTTTGCGG
>CAYIER010000001.1:0-34786 GCA_964362395.1 uncultured archaeon | reverse complement strand
CTGCGTTTTAAAAATTTATTTGCCTATTTTTAGTTGCATGCAGCCGTTTTTGTTCTTGAATTTCAAGACCTATAAGGAGGCGACTGGCAAAAATGCGGTGAAGCTTGCAAGAATAGCGCAGGCGGTTTCAAGGAAAACCGGCGTAAAAATTGTTCTGGTCGTGCAGGCGGTTGATTTGCGCCTTATTTCAAAGGGCGTTTCTTTGCCTGTTTTTGCGCAGCACGCAGACCACGAAAAGCCTGGGGCAAGCACGGGCCGCATTCTTCCATTTGCCTTAAAGGACGCTGGCTGCCGCGGCGTTGTGTTAAATCACGCCGAAAACAAGCGCGGCAACGGGTTTGTGGAAAAAGCAATTGCTGAATCAAAAGCCGTTGGCTTGCAGGTGCTTGTTTGTGCTGAGTCAGAAGCGCGCGCGGTAGAGCTTGCGCGTTTTGCCCCGGATTTCATTGCGGTGGAGCCGCCGGAACTTATCGGCGGCAATGTTTCTGTTTCAACTGCGAAGCCGGGGCTGATTGTTTCGTCGGTCAAAAAAATCGGCGAAATTAGTGGCAAAATAAAAATCATCACCGGGGCCGGCGTCAAATCTGGCGAGGATGCAAGGCTTGCCGTGAAACTCGGCACGGTGGGTATTTTTGTTGCGTCAGGTGTTGTTTTGGCAAAAAACCGGGCAAAGGCTTTGTCTGTCCTTGCGGTTGGATTAAAAGAAGGGCTGCACTGAATTGTTGAATGCCCTTTGGTGGTGGTGTTTTTGAGCAAGTTAAAGGAAATGAAAAAAACCAAAAAAAAAGAAAAAGGGTTTGATTTCACTTACGTTTTTTTGGCGGTTGCCGGCGTTGTTGTTGCCGCAATTGTTTATTTTGCTTTTTTTGCAGGCTCCAATGGCCCGGGTCTTGACATGGCCTGGATAGTGGATGGCGGGCATGTGAAGGGCGGCGAAAATGCAAAGGTCACGGTTGTCGAGTTTTCTGATTTCCAGTGCCCGGCGTGCGGTGCAATGTACCCTGTGCTTAAAAGGATTGAATCCGAATATGGCGGCAAAATAAAGTTTGTTTACAGGCATTTTCCGCTGCCAATTCACCCATTTGCACAAAAAGCAGCGGAGGCCTCAGAGTGCGCGGCCTTGCAGGGCAAATTTTGGGAATATCATGACAAGTTGTTTGAAAACCAGCAGAGTCTGGAGGTCGCTGACCTCAAGCAGTACGCGGTTGATTTAGGGCTTGAATTGGGTCAGTTTAACCAGTGCCTTGATTCGGGGGAAATGAACTTAAAGGTCTCAAAAGACGGTGCCGATGCCCAGTCTTTGGGTTCCACGGGGACGCCGACTTTTTTCATAAACGGCTACCGCTACAATGGCATGGCATATGAACAATTAAAACAGGTGATTGACCGCGAACTGGCAAATAATAACTAATTAACGTTAAAAAAGAACATTTATATACTTCTTTGGCTGATATTATTTGGGGCTGGCTTGTTATTTTGGAAACCGGTTTGGGTGGGTGTTTGTTTTTTTTGCTTTCAATATATGAATGGTTTTTAAATTGTTAATGGGTTTAATTAAAAAATAGCTAACGCATATGCGATACACGGAGGAGAACTTTTATGGCTGAAAAACTTTATTTGCCTGTCAGCATTTTGCTTTCGGCACTGATTTTGTCAGCGACCCTGTTTTTGGTCGGCGGGACAATTTCAAACAATTTAACCGGCTTGTCTGTTGGGGTCAATGCGGGTTCATTGGGCGCTGGCGCGGGCAATGGTGCTGGCACGGCAAATGCTGCTCCAAGCGGAAATGCCGGGGCTGGTGCAAATGCGCCGCCTGCGCAGGTAAATATGGCCGAACTTATTAATGGCTCGAACAAAATTTTTGGAACTGATTCGGCTAAGGTTAAAATTGTCGAGTTTTCTGATTTTGAATGCCCTTTTTGCGGAAGGGTTTATCCGACAATTCAGGCCCTTGAGCAAAAATATGGTGTGGGCAAAATTGCAATTTATTATAGGCATTTTCCGCTGACGTCTCTTCACCCAAACGCAAGGCCGGCTGCCTTGGCGTCAGAGTGTGCGGCGGAGCAGGGCAAATTTGTTGAATTCCACGACAAATTGTTTGCAAACCAGACTGCTCTAAGCGGAGCAAATCTGAAGCAATATGCCGCTGATTTGGGTCTTGATGCTGCAAAGTTCAACCAGTGCTTTGATTCCTCAAAGTATGCTCAAAAGGTTGATTCTGACACTTCACTTGGAAACAAAAGCGGCGTTAGCGGGACACCTACATTTTTCGTAAATGGTGCACTGTTGGTCGGCGCGCAGCCGCAGTCAAGTTTTGAGCAGATAATTGACCCGTTGCTGAATTAAGGCGCGGGTTAATTTTTTTCTTTTTTTATTTTTTTTGATTTTTTCTCATTATGGCAAATGGCAAAAATATTTTGGCTAAATTTGGCCATTTGCTGTCTATTGAGTGGATCAATGCTAAAAAATTAATGCTGCTTGCCATAATTTATTTTAACCTCTGGAAAGCATATTCTTTTAAACAATTTAACTTTAATTTCTGGTGGTGAGGCAATGGCTAACGTGATTGTTTATTCCACAAAGACCTGTCCTTATTGTCACTTGGCAAAGGAGTTTTTGAAGGCAAACAGCATAAAGTTCGAGGACGTCCTTGTTGACTCAGACCCGTCGCGTGCTATGGAAATGATTGGGAAGAGCGGCCAGCAGGGTGTGCCGGTAATCGATATTGATGGCAAAATAATCATTGGCTTTGACAGGGAAGCGATGAAAAAGGCCCTCCATCTTTCCTGAGTTTTATTTGGTGCGGTAATGGACAGAATTTATTCCGATTCTCTTAAACTTCATTATAAGCTCAAGGGCAAGCTTGAAATCCGCTCAAAGAGCCCGCTTTCTTCAAACCGCCTGCTTGCTCTCAATTACACTCCTGGAGTTGCACAGGCGTGCCGTGAAATTTTTGCCCACCCAAAAAAGGTTTTTGACCTGACAATTAAGGACAATACTGTTGCGATTGTCACTGATGGCTCGCGTGTTTTGGGTCTTGGGAACATCGGTGCGCTTGCAGCGCTTCCGGTGATGGAGGGCAAGGCGATGATTTTCAAGGAGTTTGCGGGCATAAATGCTTTTCCGATTTGCATTAAGTCGCAGGACCTGGAAACGATTGTTGAAACCGTGCGCCAGATTGCGCCTGTGTTTGGTGCAATAAACCTTGAGGACATTGAGGCGCCAAAGTGCTTTGAGGTGTTAAGGCAACTGCAGGATTTGGGGATTCCCGTAATTCATGACGACCAGCATGGCACTGCTGTTGTTGTTTTGGCTGCGCTGATTAACGCGGCAAAGGTGGTCAAAAAGCCTTTTCGTGAATTAAGCGTGGTGGTAAATGGTGCGGGTGCGGCGGGAACCGCGATTGCAAAGCTTTTGCTTTGCATTGGCGTTGGCAAAAAAGTTTCTGGGCCGGTCAAAAGCGTCATCGTTGTTGACTCAAAGGGGATTATTTTTTCCGGCCGCGATGGGTTGAATGCGCAAAAGGCTGGGCTGGCAGAGTTCACAAATTTGCAGAAACTAAAAGGCGGCCTTGCTGATGCAATTGTTGGGGCGGATGTTTTTATCGGCGTGAGCCATCCAAATGTTTTGTCAAAGGAAATGGTTGCTTTGATGGCAAAGGGTGCGATTGTTTTTGCGCTGGCAAATCCGGAGCCTGAAATCAGCCCAAAGGAAGCGCTTTTGGGCGGCGCGGCTGTTGTGGGCACTGGGCGAAGCGATTACCCAAACCAGATAAACAATGCCGTTGCGTTTCCTGGTATTTTTAAGGGCGTATTGATGGTGCGTGCGTCCCAAGTCAATCCGCAAATGCTTGTCGCTGCCGCGCATGCGATTGCCTCTGTTGTGAAAAATCCGTCAAAAAACAATTTTATTCCGGCGGCTTTTCACAAAGGTGTTGTAAAAAAAATTGCTTTTGCCGTCGGTGCGGCCGCAATTGAGTCAGGTGTCACAGGGCGCTGACAAAAAACAGCCCTGTGTTTTGCGCTTCTGTTGTAAGCAGTATCAAAATTGCGGTGGTTATTGCGCCGAATATGAAAAGTTCTATGTTCCCTTTTTTTCCTGCGGGCATTGTGTCCCTTATTACGACGTAAAGCAGCGTTCCAATTATGAATGAAAAAATCGAGTAATGCAGTGCCGGCGTCGGGTTTAGCGTTTGTGCAAAAATTGTGCCAATCAGGGGGGAAAAAGACAATAGCGCATTCATTGCCATGTTTTTGTTGAAGCGCTCGTAAATGTGCTGCAATGACATTGATGACGAAATCGTGTGCAAAAAAAGCGGCAAAAAAATCAGGCTTCCGATGAAAATGTTTTCTGTTGTGAGCGCAAAAAAAAGTATGATCCCTGTGACAAAGTGGTCAAAGAAAAAACCGATTATGTGCAGTTCTGCAAGGTCGGTCATCAGCTCGTTTTTGTTTTTTATGTGCTGGTAAAGGTATTTTTCAAGTGCGTGGAAAACGATGAAGCCGGCAAGCAATAATTGGAATGCCGTGGCTCCAAGCAATTGTGTGCCTTTGAAAAATTCTGGCAGCATGCTCAAAAAAATGTATGCCGTGAAAATTCCTGCCGAGAGGCTGATTATTTTTGTATGAAATTTTTCAATTTGTTTCTGCACTTTCCCTGAAAATAAGTGTGCCACACTAAGCAGTGCCGCGAATGCAAAAACCAGCAATGTCATAAAATGTCTCAATTTTAATGGATGTTTTGGAATATAATGTTTTTTATACTCTTAAAGCCTATTTTTTTTGCTTTTTTATGAAAATCGTGGTGGCATTGGGTGGAAATGCATTGGTTTTGCGGGGACAGGGGGTTTCCGTAATAAACGAATTTAGGGAGGCACAAAAGGCAATGGCCCATGTTGCGGGGCTTGTGGCTCTTGGCCACAAAATAGCCATTACTCATGGCAATGGGCCGCAGGTCGGCGAACTCATGCTTGGCCACGAAATTGCCGGAGAAAAGGTCCCGCTTGAGGTGTCTGTTGCGGAGTCGCAGGGCCAGATTGGCTATGTTTTGTCGCAGTCGCTGCAGAATGCTTTTTCAAAAAAAAATGTTTCAATGGGTGTCGCGGTTGTCCTGACTCAGGTTCTTGTTGACAAAAAGGACAGGGCGTTTAAGAGGCCATCAAAGCCAGTCGGCCCGTTTTATTCAAAAAGGCAGGCACTCGCCCTAAAGAAAAAAGGCGTGCGCATGATTGAGGACGCGGGCCGCGGCTACAGGCGTGTTGTTGCAAGCCCTGTTCCGCAAAAAATAATTGAGCGGCAGGCAATTTCAAAACTTTTTGAGGAGGGTGTAATTGTAATTGCCTGTGGCGGCGGCGGAATCCCTGTTGTGGAATCTGGGGGAAAAATTTCCGGCGTTCCTGCGGTGATTGACAAGGACTTGGCAAGCGCTTTGCTTGCGCTGGAAATCAGTGCTGATGTTTTGCTGATTGTCACCAGCGTTGATTTTGTCTGTCTGGATTTTGGGGGGGAAAACGAGGAGCAGGTATTCAAGATGAACGTTCCGCTTGCAAAAAAGTTTTTTCGTCAGGGGCATTTCCTTGAGGGGAGCATGGGGCCAAAAATCGGGGCGGCAATAAAATTTTTGCAGGGTGGAGGCAAAAAGGTCATTATTTGCTCTGTTGAAAAAATGTTTGATGCGTTGCATGGGAAAAGCGGGACATGGATTGTCAAGTGAATTTTTTTCGATTTGTTAAAAAAGTGTTTTGGTGTTTGTTTTTGTTGGCGGTTTTGTGGAAAAAAAGAATGTTATAATTGCCGGCGCTGCCGGGCGTGATTTCCACAATTTTTTGGCTTACTATAAAAAACATGATTTCTATAATGTGGTTTGTTTTACCGCAACCCAGATTCCGGGAATTGCTGGCCGAAAATTCCCTGCGTCGCTTTCTGGAAAAAATTACCCAAAAGGAATCCCGATTTTTGACGAAAAAAAATTGCCGGAGCTGGTTAAAAAATTTAAGGTGCAGGAAGTTGCTCTTTCTTATTCTGATTTGCCGCATGATTATGTGATGCATTTTGCGTCAATGGTGCAGGCAAATGGTGCTGATTTTGTTTTGCTTGGGCCTGCTTCCACTCAGTTAAAGTCTTCCAAACCAGTTGTTTCTGTCTGCGCTGTGCGGACAGGTTCGGGAAAGAGCCAGACGTCCCGAAAAATTGCGCAGTTGCTACAGGGCAGGGGTTTGAAGGTTGTTTCAATCCGCCACCCGATGCCTTATGGAAACCTGGAAAAGCAGGCAGTGCAGCGGTTTGCAACTTTTGAAGATTTAAAAAAACAAAATTGTACCATTGAAGAGCGCGAGGAGTACGAGCCATATGTTTCTCGCGGAATAGTAGTGTATGCGGGTGTTGATTATGGGAAGATTTTGAGAAGCGCAGAAAAAGAGGCAAATGTAATAATTTGGGACGGAGGAAACAATGATTTTAGTTTTATTAAGCCGAATTTGCAGATTGTGGTTTGTGACCCGTTGCGCCAAGGGCACGAGGTTTCGTATTACCCTGGCGAAACAAATTTCCGCATGGCGGATGTTTTGATTATCAACAAAATGGATTCTGCAAAAAAGGCTGACGTGAAGCGTCTTTTGGGTAACATAAAAAAGTTCAATCCGCGTGCGGTTGTAATTAAAGCCAATTCAAAATTGACAGTTGATGTTCCCTCTCAAATTCGCGGAAAGCGCGTTCTTGTTGTGGAGGATGGCCCCACGTTGACGCATGGCGAAATGTTCACCGGCGCCGCAACTGTTGCCGCGCAGCGTTTTGGTGCGGCACTAATTGTTGATGCACAAAAGTTTGCAGTCGGCTCAATTAAAGGACTTTACAAAAAATATCCCCGCTTGAAAAAAATTTTGCCTGCCATGGGGTATTCAAAAAAGCAAATCCATGAACTTGGGCAGACAATTAACCGCTCAAATGCCGATTTGGTTTTATCTGGCACTCCAATTAACTTGGAACTCCTTGTTAAAACAAAAAAGCCGATCCTGCAGGTAAAGTATGATTTGGACGAAATCGGGAAACCGGACCTGCAAAGCGTTTTAAAAAAGCTCAAAATTTAGGCGCTTAAGCAATTGTTCTAAACCTTTAAATACGAAAAACGCGTATTATTTGTTGTCTTATGAAAAAGTTTGGCCTGTTTATTGGTGGAAAGTGGGTTGTGCCTGATTCTAAGGCGCGTTTTATTTCTCTTAACCCTGCGACAAAAAAACCGGTTGCGTCTTTTCCTTCAGCGAACGAAAAGGATGTGCTGTACGCAATTTCCATCGCAAAGGCTGCCTTCCCGAAGTGGAGTGCGATTCCTGCGCCAAAGCGTGGCGAGGTGCTGTTGCGCTTTGCGTCACTGCTTCGCAAAAACAAGGAAAGGCTTGCCCGCGTTGTGACGCAGGAAATGGGCAAGGTTTTGCTTGAAGCCCGCGGGGACGTGCAGGAGGCAATTGATGCCGCAGAGTACATGGCTGGGGAAGGCAGGCGCCTTTTTGGGTACACTGCGCCAAGCGAGCTCCCAAACAAGGCTGCATTCACTGTGCGCGAGCCGATTGGGGTGTGTGCACTGATTACTCCTTGGAATTTTCCAGTCGCGATTCCAGCGTGGAAAATGATGCCGGCGCTTGTGTGCGGAAACACTGTTGTGTTCAAGCCAAGCAGCGACACCCCACTTTGTGCTGCAATGTTTGTGGAATTGCTGCATGAAGCTGGAATTCCTGGTGGTGTTGTAAACATGGTGACCGGAAGCGGGGGAATTGTCGGCCCGGTGCTTGTGCAAAATCCTGATGTGCGCACTGTTTCATTTACCGGAAACCGTGAAACCGGCGAGTGGATTGCAAAAAATGCTGGCGTGAAAAAAATCGGGTTGGAGCTTGGGGGAAAAAATCCAATCATCATTATGGATGACGCTGATTTGCATCTTGCGCTTGAAGGCGTTTTGTGGGGTGCGTTTGGTACAACCGGGCAGCGCTGCACTGCAGCAAGCAGGGTGATTGTGCACGAAAAAGTTTTTGCAGAATTTGAAAAAATGCTTGTTGTGGCCGCAAAAAAACTGCGCCTTGGAAGCGGTGCTAGTTCTTCAGCCGATGTCGGCCCGTTAATCAACCAGAAAGCGCTTGAAAAATCCCAGTATTTTGTTTCTGTTGGAATAAAAGAGGGCGCAAGGCTTTTGTGCGGCGGAAAACGCGGTCCGCATTCTGGCTTTTTTTTCGAGCCAACAGTGTTTTCTGGTGTGGCCCAAAAAATGAGGGTTGCACGCGAGGAAATTTTTGGGCCAATTGTTTGCCTGATTAAAGTCAAAAATCTGGCCGAGGCAATAAAAACCGCAAATGATGTCGATTATGGCTTGAGTGCAAGCATTTACACCAAAGGCATTTCCAATGCATTTAAGGCAATTGAACAACTGGAGTCGGGAATCGTTTATGTGAACGCAAGCACAATTGGCGCGGAAGTCCACTTGCCATTTGGCGGCGTGAAGGGGACAGGCAACGGTGTGCGTGAAGCGGGAATAGAAGGAATCAACGAGTTCTCTGAAACAAAAACCGTTTACATTGATTATTCGGGAAAGCTGCAGCGAGCGCAGATTGATGATTGAATACATAAAAGAAAATTTTAATGCCATTAAAATTTTCCTCATTGCCAAAGGGCGGGCATTTATGGTGCCATGGGAGGGTCAAAAAGAATATTGGGCTTATAGAGATGCTAAAAAAACAAATTAAGCAAAATCTTAATATTCAACTTGATTTCAATAACTTATAACGGGTTTTTTTTATGCACGTCTCTCACGGGAAAAAATCGCAGGCAATAATCCGTCGCGACCATAAATTGATGTCTCCCTCTTATGATCGCCATTCGGGTTTTGTTTACAAGCGCGCAAAGGGCTGTTATCTGTGGGATTTGGACGGCCATCGTTTCCTTGATTTTGCCGCAGGCATTGCTGTCATGAATGCGGGGCACTCAAACCCTGAAGTTGTTGCTGCAATTAAGAAACAGCTAAAGTTTGGTTTGCATGCCGCGTTTCCGGATTTTTATGCGGAATTGCCGGTGCGTTTTTCAGAGCGCCTAGTTTCTTTTCTTCCGCGCGAATTGAACAAGGTTTTTTTGTCAAACTCCGGCACTGAATCTGTTGAGGCGGCATTCAAGCTTGCGCGCTGGCACTCGAAAAAAAAGTGGGCTGTTGCGTTCACGCCAAGCTTTCATGGGCGAACAATGGGTTCGCTTTCAATGACCAATTCAAACCCGGTTGCAAGGGCGCGCTTTGAGCCATTCCTTCCGGTCAAGCATGTCCCGTACCCGTATATTTACCGGTTCAAAAATGAGGATGAAGGCGAGTGTGCAAACCACTCGCTTAACGCAATCGAGCGTGTTTTCAAAAAACACAATGGCAACGTTGCGTCGATTTTTTTTGAGCCAATCTGCGGGGAGGGCGGCTACATTGTCCCTCCAAAAGATTTTGCAAGGGGCGTTCGCAGGCTCTGCGATGAATATGGTGTTATTTTTTGCGTGGACGAAGTGCAGTCGGGTTGTTTTCGGGCCGGAAAATTTTTGGCGATAAGCAATTTTGGGGTCGTGCCGGATATTGTTTCTTTGAGCAAGGCAATCGGCGGCGGTGTCCCGCTTGGCGCAACAATTGCAAAAAAAGAAATCATGGACTGGGGCGAGGGGGTGCACTCAAACACGTTTGGCGGAAACCTGCTTGCGTGCGCCGCAGGGGTTGCAACGCTTGATTTTTTGAAAAAGAAAAGGCTCGGTCAAAATGCAGTGAAGGTCGGAAACATGATGCTGAAAGTTTTGAATGAAATGAAGGAAGAGATTGAAATAATCGGGGATGTCCGCGGCATCGGCCTCATGATTGGGGTTGAGGTTGTCAAAAGCAAGAAATCAAAGGAAATTGACGAAAAACTGCTTGAAAATGTGCTTTTGGATGCGGGCGACAAGGGATTGCTTTTGCTTCATGCCGGGAAAAATGTTATAAGGATTTGCCCGCCTCTTGTTTTATCGGAAAAGCAGGCAATGGTTGGGCTTGAAATTTTGGGGTCTTCGCTTAAAAAATTCGGGTGATTTGGTGGATACGGATTTGTTGTTTGAATTGATTAATGCTTATGGGGTCAGCGGTTACGAGGAACCTGTGCGGGAAATTGTCCAGCGGGAAATGAAAAGGCTTGTTGGCAAAACATATGTTGACAAGATGGGCAACCTTATTTGACTTAAATAAGGGAAAAAGCCAAAAATCATGCTTGCGGCGCATCTGGATGAGGTTGGCTTGGTTGTAAAAAAAATTTCACCGCATGGGAAAATTTTTTTTGGCGTGATGGGCGGCCTTGAATCAATTGCCTTGATTGGGCAAAAAATTCACATTCAGACAACAAAGCCCGGAAAGCCCCTGCACGGAATAATTACTTTTGCCCACCTGCAGGACGCAAAAGAGGTTTCTGACACGGTTCCTTCAATGGAAGACCTTTACATTGACACTGGCTTGAATTCAACCGAGCTCAAAAATGCGGGCGTAAAAATCGGAAACTATGCCGCACTAGAGGAAAAGGCGTATTTTGCCGGAAGCAAAAAGTATGTTTCAGGCAAGGCCCTTGATGACCGCATTGGGTGCTTTATCCTGATTGAGCTTGCAAGGAAACTGAAAAAGCTAAACCAGGAAATTGCCTATGTTTTTACCGTGCAGGAAGAGTTTGGCTTGTATGGCGCAAAGACTTCTGCGTACACAATCGAGCCTGACTTGGCGATTGCAGTTGACGTCACAAATGCAAGCGATGCGGAAAAACAGGATATAAATGTTGTTGGCAGGGGGCCTTTCATCACCATAAAGGATGCAGAGATGATTTCTAACAAAAAAATCAATGCACGGTTTGAGTACCTTGCCAAAAAAAAGCGCATTCCTTTACAGCTCGAAGTGACCGATGCGGGCACGACTGACGCAATGTACATCAGCATTTCCCGCTCCGGTGTCCCATCAACCGTTGTGGGTGTTCCGGTGCGCAACCTGCATTCAACAATCGGCATTGCAAGCCTCCAAGACGTTGAAAATGCGGTTAGGCTGCTTGCCGCTTTTTTGAATGACCCGCCGACAAAATTGATTTAAGGTGCGTTGCAATGCCGGGAAGGGGCTTTTTTTGCCCCTTTTAATCTATGTCTTCTATCCCGTTTGAAGTCACCCGGTAAAGCGCTTCCCCGTCAGGAAGCGATGGCGAGTCAACGAGTTTTGCTACGCGCTTGTCTTCCTTGCTTTTGCGAAGGTATAAGCGGGTTTTGCTGTTATGCACTATGAAGCCGTTTGCAATGTAGTTTTCTTTTTCTGGAATGCTAAGGTCGTATAGTGGCCGTGTGTTTGGTTTTTTAGTGATTTTTTGGACTTTTAAAAATTTCAGGTTTCCATTCAATAGTTTTTCCAAAAACTCTTTTTTTTTCTGCAGTATTGGATTTAATTCTTTTTCCTGTAGTGCTGCCACTATTTTTTTTAGGTCTGCAGTTGTGATATATTTGTAATTTCTTGATTTGAGGATTTTTGTTTGGTGTTTGAACACTCCTGCCAAGAACTGTTCCATCTCTTTCCTGTCCAGCGGCACTATTTCCTTTGCGAGGTGTTCTTTGAACGAATCAGCCCATTTTTTTAATTCTTCTGATTTGTCTTTTGCGCTTAGGCCAATCAATTCATTGTATTTTACCACGTCTGTGCTGAACAATTCAAGCATCATGAATTGCTTTTTTGCTTTGCCTGCTGGCCTGATTTTGCTGTTGATGCCAAACCTGAGCAAAAGCATTTGGATTATTCTTAGCGTTTGCTCGTTTTTTTGTGCAATGCTTATCCTCCTGATTTTTTTATCGACATATCCTTCTGCATCAACAAACCCCTTTATGAATGATTTCACTATTGCAGGGCTTGAGTTTGGGACAAGGTTCGCCCAGTTTTTTTTGATGTTTTCAAAAAACTCTTTTATCTCTTTGCTGTTAATGCTAATCTGGTGGCAGTTTTTATTTTTTATTTTGGTGATGTTCGTGTCTGCATTGAATGTTTTTTTAATAATGCCTGCATAGGTTTCTAAAACATCTTTTCTTGCGTCCCGAAACCTGACGGAGCGCTTGTCGAGGTTTCCGTCCCCTAAAAGATAACCGGTTATCTGCGCGGTTTCTTCTGTGAAATATTGCGGAACATGCAGTTCTTTGAATTTGTGCGAAGCGTGTTGGCCAATATTTTCAAGTAGCTGGCTGTCAAACCCTTCTTTAACAAGCAGGAGCATATTTGTTTTTGAAGTAGGGTAACCTTGGTTTAAAACCCTTCGCAATTGCCGCGGGGTTATTTCAATTAAATTGCATGCTTCTTTTCTTGAGATGCCCCTTTGCTGCATTGAATTTTTTATGAGTTCTGCCCCTGCTTGGTTTACAATAACCATTTCTTTTAATTCTTGCTCTTGCAGTGCCTGTTCTGCCCCCGTGCACTCAATCGTTTTTGCATGGAGCAGGTAATCGCCTTTTTTTATTTCCCGTGCGTTGATTTCTTTTATTTTGAACCCATCAAGTTTGAAAAATCCATGTTCCCCTGAAGCAGTAATTTTGTAGCCAGTGTCAATTTCAAACACTTCTTTTATGTCTGGCCGAAAAGACTTCAAGCTGATTTCGGTTCCTCTAACCAAAAAATTCCCGTTTAAATCGGCTGCCATTGCGTTGTTTTGGTTTAGGTGCTGCATTTGCTGCAAGCCCCCGTCACTTAATTGAATAAATGTTTCTTGGTCAAGGCACGCGTGGGCCACTACGTTCCCGCCGATTGGCGCTGTCGGGTCGCCAAACAAAATGTCTGGGCGCTCCATTACCTGGTTGGTTACAAGAACTGCAATGTTGTGCATTTCTGCAAGTTTTTGCAGTGTCCTCATGTGCTGGTTTAATTTTTGCTGGCGGCCTGCAAGTGTTCCTCTGCCAACGAATTCTGAACGGAACTGTGCTGTCAGCGAATCCACTATCACGAGCTTGATGTTTTTTTCTTTTACCATGTCGCCTGCTTTTTCTGCCAAAAGCATTTGGTGCTCTGAGTTGTAAGCACGGGCCACGAAAATGTTTTTCAACACCTCATCTGTGTCAAGCCCTAAGTGCTTTGCAACGTCAATTACCCGTTCTGGGCGGAACGAATTCTCGGAATCAATGTAAAGGCAGTTTCCTTCAAGGCCGCCCTGTTCTTTTGGGAGCTGCACGGTCACGGCTGTTTGAAAGCACCATTGAGTTTTCCCACTCGCAAATTTTCCGTAAATTTCTGTAATGCTTTGGCTTTCTATTCCGCCGCCAATCAATGCGTCAATTTCTTTGCTTCCGGTTGTGAGTTTTCCTATTGTTTCCCTTCTTTTTGCCAAAACATCTGCGGTTTCAAAGCCCATTTCCAGTGCGTCACGCGCTGCCTTTATCGCTTTTTCCGCAGTCACTTCCCCGATGCCTGCCGCTTCAACCAGTTCGGCAGCGGACGCGACCGCAATTCCTTCAAGTGTCTTGTACCCTGCTGCAATTAGTTTTTCTGCGCCTTGTGGGCCGATTCCCGGCAGGTCCTGTATTGTTTTGATTTCTTTTTCTTTTCCCATGGATTTCATCTCCTGCAGAATCCAGCTTTTTGAAGCAAACCGTGGGGGTGGTGTTGCTCCCTTGCCTTTCTGCTGTAAGAGAATTGCTTTGAAGTTTTTAAATAATATCCGGGTGGATTTCCGGTGCGAATTTTTTTTCTGTTTTAGGTTTTAAATAGCAATCAGCATTTATGGTAAAGAGCTATGGGATTTCGGTTGTTTTTTCCCTGCTTGGCGTTTTGTTGAGCACTGTCTTGATTGGGGTTTCAAATGATTTGCGGCTTTGGGTTTCGCGCCTTGGCGGCATCATAATCATTGTTTTTGGCCTTTACCTTTTGGGTTTGCTTCGGATTGGTTTTTTGAACCGCGAGCACAAGTTGAAGGCAAAGTTTTCCATCAGTTATGTGGCTTCTTTTGTTTTTGGCGCTGCATTGCAATAAATTTTCTTGCATATGCAACGGTTTCTTCGCGTTGTCCTGTTATTTTTGCGATTTCTTTGTCATTTTGCCCAGGGTGAGTTTTAATGAGTTTTATTGTTTCGCGTGTTCTGCGGAACACTGCATTAAGGCGTGAAAAATTTATTGCAAATTTTTTATCTATTCCTAATTCTTTTGCTGCCTTGATTGGGTCTGTGCTTGGATTTTTTTCATAATACTCAAGTAGTCTTGATATGGCTACTTGTAGCCCTTTTTCTTTGTCTGCAGCCGGAATTTTTCCGGCCATTTCCAATTGTCTTCTTGCTGTAGTGACTGACCTTGGGTTTGGATTAAACCCCATATCTAAAAGCAATCTGTATATTTCATCTGCAGGCAAGTCATGATACTTTAAAAGTGTTTTTATTATTGGAGGTTTTCTTTTGTTTGCTTTGAGTGGCATTTTTTCGCCTTATTTTCCGATTGCTACAACATTCTGCACTATCAGTTCTGTTTCGTCGCTGGCCGCATTTTTTCGCACGCGTCCTTCGAGCGTTATTTCTTTTCCTGCAAGCTTTTTGTTCAATTCTTCGACTATTTCGTCCGGGTGTTTTTCTTCGAGCAGTTTTTTCATTTCTTCTTTTGAAATTCCAGTTGCCGTTTCAGCCTGTTTTCCAAAAAACACTGCGCGGAGCAACCCATTTTCGTCCTTGATTGTCAAGCCCACAACGAGGTTGATGTCGGGCTCTTTTGCCTGCTTGCAGTAAATGCAGCGGAATTCGTCTTCTTCTTTTTCAAGTTTTTTTCCGCATGTGGGGCACACAAAGTAGTGTAGTTTTCCGTTTTCCACCCTTTCAATGAACGCGTTTACCCTTGCGTTCATGGATTCTGCAAGTTCGCTGATTTTTTTTGCCTGCACTTCGTTTTGCTGTGTTTTTATTTCAATGTTTGATGGTTTTTCGATTATTCGTGCCTGCCAGCCGAGGTTTAGTTCCGGCCCGTTTAACCCTTCTTTTGTGTAGGCGCCTTCTATTTTTATCGTGTCGCCGGCAGAGAGTTTTTTCACTGCTTCTGTGAGCTCGTTCCATGCGGCCGCGCGGATTGTTTTTGTCTCGTCGCCTATCTGGAAATTTATCACGCTCCCGTTTTTTCCGTTTGACTCGAATTGTTTTTCTTCAAAAACGCGCAGCACTTTTGCAAAAACATCGAGGTTGTTCTGGTTTGCAGCCACGTCTTTTAGTTTTAGCGCGGTTTCTTTTGGTTTTGGGAACGCTGCATCGTCTTTTGAAAGCACCGTGAATGTCCCCCCAAAGCCGATGCTTAATTGTGCTTGTTCGTTGTATGATGAAACGCTCACGTTTGAGAGTTCAAGCATTGCGCCGCGCTCGATTTTTTCGTCAAAGAGTTTTTTGACATCGTCGCGCCAGAGTGTGAGGCGCATTTCTTTTGAGCTGTCAGCAACTATTGCGTTGCAGAGCACCCCTTTTTTTCCGTTTTTTTCAAATGTTTTTGGCGAAAAGGCGTGCATGAGGCGGACTTTTAGCGTCAGGCCGCCTTGGCCGTCGCGTAGGTCTGAGAGCTTTGCCGCTTCCTGTTCGTATTGTGTCGAGGGCATGTTTTCGCCGAGCTCTTTTGCAATCATGAATGCCGCGCCGTCATCGGTCAATAGCCCTGCAAATTTTTGTTTTTTTTGCTCAATCATGGCAAGTATTTCTTCGCGCGGTTTTTTTGATTGCGCAAGAAGTTTTTCAACCATGCTTTCCTTTGAGACCGATGCCTGTTCCAGAAAAATCCCCAAAATAAGTATCCATCCTACATTATTTAATTGTTGACAAAGGGTGCGGTTTTTTTTGGGGGTTTCTAAGCTGTAAGAGTTGTTTTTTCTGATTTTTTTTGGTTTTTTTTTGGACGCCAGCTTTTTATTTTCTTTTCCCCCCATAATAATGCAAATTTGGAAGTTTTTTTTGTGAAAGACAAAATTTATCGGCAAATTTTGGGTGAAATTGATGCCTTGGGCGGCCTTGTTTTCCTTGTAATTGACCCGCCAAACCAGGAGCCAAAAGTTGCTGGCCAGATTGCAAAGGCTGCCCAAAAAGCAGGCGTGAACGCCATTTGCATTGGCGGCAGTGTTGGCGCGCAGGGCGCCATTTTGGACACTACAATCCTTTCAGTGAAGGAAAACTGTGCCCTCCCTGTGATTTTATTTCCGGGCAACATTGCAAGCATCAGTAGATATGCGGATGCGCTTTATTTTATGTCAATGCTTAACTCAACCGACCCTTATTACATCACTGGTGCGCAGATTGCAAGCGCGGGGCCGATTAAGAGCCTTGGAATCGAGGTAATCCCTACCTCTTACATTGTTGTCGAGCCGGGCCGGGCAGTCGGCTGGGTTGGCAGGGCACAGATGATCCCTAGAAATCTCCCTTATCTTGCCGGAATTACTGCTCTGGCGGGGCAGTATCTTGGCTCAAAATTTGTGATTCTTGAAAGCGGCGGCGGGGCCGAGTCACCTGTGCCCCCTGAAATGATTTCCTACGCGAAAAAGCTCATTGAGGTTCCCCTCATTGTTGCGGGCGGGGTGCGTGACGAAAAATTTGCCTACCAGACAATCAGGGCCGGCGCGGACATAATCCATGTCGGCACGGCGGCAGAGGAAACAAACAACGATGTCTCGCTCGTTGAAAAAACACTTTCCCGGATGGTTGCATCGGTCCAAAAAGCGGGGAAAGAGAAATTGAAAAAATAGCAAAACTATGGCAAACTGTATTTGTTTTTGAACTTTTTGCGGCAGTTTGCCATATGCAAAGAGCAATTAAAAATTCAATTATTTATGCCCTTTGCTATTAGCCCGAAACCCTTTTTATTTCCGCAACTGTTTTTTTTACCGCTTCTTCTGTTGAAGTTTTTGGCATCCAGCCGGCTTTTTTTATTTTTTCAATTGAATATTGCCTGTTTCGCACAAGGCGCGCCACGTATTCGGGGAGCAATACTGTTTCTTTTTTTGTTATTTTTGCAAAAAACAGCATCGCGTAACTAAGAAGCATTCCAATCCACACAGGGATTGTTTTTGTTTTTTGCAAAATACCCAGTTCTTTTTTTATGAGTTCAACCAGTTCGATGAGTTTTTTTGGGTTTTGTTCGGCAACAATGAATGTTTCTCCGACCGCTTTTTCGTTGCCAAGCAAAAATACCAGTGAGTTGACCAAGTCGTCAACGGACACTATTTGCCAGAATTTTTTTCCGCTGCCAATCAGTGGAAAGCCTTTTTTTATTGTTTTGATTATTTGTTTCCATTCCTTGTTTGGCCCAAGGACAAGTGCGGAGCGCACGATTGTCACAGGCAAAACTTCCTGGTAACTTAGCACTAGCTCTTCTGCCGCTGCCTTGCTTTTTTCGTAAGGGGTTTGTGGATTAAGCGGCGTGCTTTCGTCAGCAATTTTCGAAACGTCGCCCATTACGCCAACGGTGCTTAGGAAAATGAACTGCTGTATTTGTTCTTGTGCGCTTGCCTCAAGGGCATTTTTTGTGCCATCCACGTTTGTTTCAAAAAGTTTTTTGTCATGCTCGTTTAGGCTTGCGGCGAGGTGAAAGACCGCATCCATTCTTTTCGCGGCTTTTTTTACGCCTTCAAAGTCAAGGATGTCGTTTCCTGTGCTTTTGTCAAAGCCAAAAACTTCGTGCCCTCTTTGCTTTAGGGCTAAAACAAGGCGTTTTCCGACAAAGCCGCCTGAACCGGTTACAAGGATTTTCATGCTTACTAAAACCTTTTAACAGCCTTTATTTTAAATAGCTTTTTCAAGAGGCATTTGTGTATGATAGAAATTGATGCTTCTGCCGGTGGGCAGGTTCTTCGCACAACCATTGGCTTGAGTGCCCTTTTGGGCAAAGAGGTCACTGTCTTAAACATCCGCAAAAACAGGCCAAAGCCGGGGATTTTTCCACAGCACCTTGCCGGAATCAAGGCAATGGGTGTTCTTTGTGGGGCAACAGTGCATGGCGCATTCAATGGTTCGACAAAAATTGTTTTTTCTCCCAAAGAATTTGTGGGTACTCACCTGAACGTGAACATCGGCACTGCGGGCAGCACCATGCTTTTGCTTTCAGAGCTTTTGCCAGCGTGTTTTCTTGAGGAAACAATGCTTCGCATTTCTGGTGGGACCGACGTTCCATTTGCGCCTTCGTTTAATTATTTTCGGGAAGTTTTTCTCTATACGCTTTCGCGCTTTAACGCTAAAACAGAGCTGAGCCTTTTAAGCTACGGTTTTTATCCCAAAGGCGGCGGTGCGGTTTCTTTTAAGTCCCACAAAATAAAAAAACTAAAGCCAATCAATATTTTGTCGTGCGGCAAACTTTCGTTGATAAAAATTTTTTCGCATAGCTCGCAGATTCCGTCAAGCGTTGCAAAGGCACAGGCTGTTTCTGCGCGCAAAATGATTGGGCACTTGGGTGTGGAGGTTGTGGAACAGATTGACGCCGCACAGAACGCTGGCACAATCGGAAGCGCAATTGACCTTGTTGCATGCTTTGACAATGGAGTGTGCATTGGCGCAAATGCATTGGGTGAAAAAGGAAAGCGCGCAGAAATTGTAGGCGCAGAGGCCGCGCAGAGGCTGTTGCTTGAACTTGGTTCTGGCGCGGCTGTTGACTCGCACATGTCCGACCAGCTTTTGCCATTCATGGCGCTTGCAAAGGGAAAGAGCGCGATTTTGTGCGCAAACGAAACCGGGCATGCCAAAAGCAATATCCAAGTGCTTGAAAAAATGCTTGAAGTGGAATTTGTGAAAGAACAGAAAGGAAACCTGCTTGAAATTTCCGTGCAGGGTGCGGGGGTTTTTTAACTGCGCGGGCAAAGCGTTACCCAGGCGTCTTTTCCAACAAACCCTATTTTTTTTATCCGCATTTTGTCAAGCATTTTTTTTTGCGCCAAAAAATCTTTTCCGGAACCGATTATTAGCGGCGAAACAATCAGTATCATTTTGTCTGCCAGATTTTCTTTCAGGAAAGAGGCCGTTATTTTTGCCCCGCCTTCTACAAGCACGCTTGAAATTCCCATCTTGCCCAGTTGTTCTGCAAGGTTTTTCAAATCCACTTGCCCGTTTTTTTCCTTTGCAACAATCACTCCTGCGCCTTTTTCGTTTATTTGCCGGATTTTTTTTGCGCTGGCTTTTTTCGTGCACACAACAATTGTTCCGGCTTCTTTGCCAAAAACCCTTGCATCAAGCGGCACCTTTGCCTTGGAATCAACAATTACCCGAAGCGGGTTCCTTGCGCCGCTTATTCTTGAAGTCAAGAGCGGGTCATCAGCCATGGCAGTGTTTGCGCCGACAAGTATTGCGTCAAATTCGCTGCGGAGTTCGTGCATTTTTTTGATGCTCTTAGTGCCGCTGATTTTTTTGCGCGGGTTTTCAAACGAAATTTTTCCATCCAGGCTCACCGCATTTTTTACCAGCACAAAAGGTTTTTTTGTTTTTTTGAATTTGAAAAACTTTTCGTTTAGTTCCTGTGATTCTTTTCCAAGCACTCCTGTAACCGTTTTTATCCCGTGCTTTTGCAGTTCTTTTATCCCCTTTCCTAAAACCAGCGGGTTTGGGTCTATTGCCCCGACCACGGTTTTTTTTATTTTGGCCCTGATTATTGCATCAGTGCACGGTGGCTGTTTTCCAAAATGGCAGCAAGGCTCAAGGCTTGCATAAAGCGTTGCGCCCCGTGCTTTTTTCCCGGCTTTTTTTAGCGCAATTGCCTCTGCGTGCGGCGAACCAAAAAAACCGTGGAACCCTTGCGCAATTATTTTTCCGTTTTTTGCCACAAGCGCGCCAACCATCGGGTTTGGCGAAACGTGCAATCTTCCTTTTTTTGCAAGCTCAATGCATTTTTGCATGAATTTTTCGTCTTCGTTCATGAAAAAACCACTGAAAAAATGTCCGGAAAAATTATTGCGGCAACCACTCCCAGCAGCACAAACGGCGCAAATTTTGGGAGGTTGCGGTACACGGACACGTGTGTCTGCTTTAATTCTTTTAGTTTTTGCCCTGTTTTTTGGTCAACTATTCCCTTGAAATTCAGCGAGAGCCCTTTGCTTGTTTTTTCGTCAAGAAACTCCAAGGCAATGATGTCGTCTTCTTCGAGTTCCTCTAACCTGATTTTTTTGAGGAAAAACTCTTTTTTTATCCCTTTTTCTAGCGCCACAAAAATTATTGCGCAAAATCCAAACACGCCGATTATTGCGGCAAATTTTTGCGAAAACAGGCCGCTTGATAGCCCAAAGTACATGTAGGCCGCAAGAATAAGCGCCAAAACAGCCGCTTTTTTCGTGCTTTTCTTGTTTTCCTCAAAATTTATCCCTTTTTTTGCGTACTTTAACAGGTAATAAACAGAAAAATAAAATATTGCTGCAAAACCGCTTATCACAAAAACGTTTACTACAAAAACATTGTTGCCCAAAAACGGCACCAACAGCGCAAGGCCGGTGAACAGCTTGACGTCACCGCCTCCGATTTTTCCGCCAACATACATTGCATACCCTGCTGCAAAAACTGTTCCCGCGACCAAAAAAGCCATGAGGTTGAACTCCGCGGCATTGAACAGTGCGCCAAGCAAAATCATGGGGTATGTCACTTCGTCGAAAATCAGCCCCGTTTTTATGTCGCTTTTTGCGGCCAACGCCGAGCCAATCACTGCAATCGCTTCCCGCAAAATCAGGGTTTCAACCATATTATCTTTTCCTTTTTCCATTCACCTGAATTTTAATTTATTTTCTCCCGCTAAATCTGCAACAAATTGGCAATTGAACAATTTGCCCAATTTTCTTTCGCCAATTTGTTGTGGCGCTTTTGCCCCGTCTTTGACGGGGGCTGTCCATTAATGTTTTTATTCATTTATTCACCTGAATTTTATTTTCTTTTTTTTCTTTCCAAGCCCGCCGAATTTTTTCAAGAGCCCCTGCATTCCGCCTTTTTCGAGTTTTTTTTCGTCAATGTTTTTGAATTGTGAAAACATTTTCGCGGTTGTCCTGTAGTTTTTCAGGAGTTCGCGCACGTCTTCCTGTGTTTTCCCGCTTCCTTTTGCAATGCGCGCAATCCTGCTTTTGTTCAACAGCTCGGGGTTTTGTTTTTCTTTTTTTGTCATTGAATCCATCATTGCCGCAAATCCTTCAAGCTTTTCTTCGCCGACTTCAAGCATTTCTTTTGGGACCTGCGAGCCAAGCCCCATCATTTCCGCGACCTTGCTTAGCGGCCCGAGCTTTCGTGCAGACACTAGTTGCTTGTAAAAAATATCAAGGTTGAATTCGCCGCCAAGCATTCCCTCAATGCCAAGTCCTGACTCTTCCTGTATTTCTTTTGCCTTTTCTAGAAGCGCCGCTAGGTCGCCGTAGCCCATTATTCTGCTGAGGTAGCGTGTTGCATCAAATTCCTGGAAGTCATCAAGTTTTTCTCCCAATCCGACAAAGTAAACCGGCGAGTTTGTTTCACGGCACGCTGCAAGCGCCCCGCCGCCCTTTGCGGAGCCATCAAGCTTTGTGATTATGACGCCGTTCACCTGCACGCTTTCATGGAATGCCTTTGCCTGCTTTTTTGCAGCCTGCCCAATGTCTGCGCCAAGGACAAGCCAGCGCTGGTCAGGCGAAAAAACAGAGTTGATTTCCTTTATTTCTTTTACAAGCACGCTGTCAAGTGCACTTCTTCCCGCCGAATCACAGATTATCAGGTCAAATTGTTCAAATTTTTTAAGCCCCTCCCTTACAACTTTTGCTGCATTTTTTTCTGCAGTCAGCCCAAAAAATTCCACATTTGCCTTTTCTGCCACCTGCCGCAATTGTTCAACCGCTGCCGCGCGAAAAGTGTCCGCAGCAATCAACCCCACTTTTAACCCGCGCTTTGCGTACCATTTTGCCAGCTTTCCGCAAGTTGTGCTTTTTCCGGACCCAAAGAGCCCGATCAAAAGTATTTTTTTTGGCTTTTGTGGCGGCTGCGGCGAGCCACCCAACAATTCTGCAAGCAAGTCATAGGTTGTTTTGAGTATGTGCTCGCGGCGGTTGATTCCCATTGGGAGGTCAACGAATGCCGCGTCCTCTATCTCTTTGCTTAGTTTTAATACAAGGTCAACCGAAACATCGGAACCAATAAGTGCCCGCTGGATGTCTTTGACTGCCTCTTTTACGGTTTCACGGTCAAGCCCTGAACTGTTCCGCAGGCGCTCAATAGCCTTCCTTAACTGCTCTCCAAGGCTCATAGAAACACAAAATTATTGAAGAAAAACAATTAAATAGCTGGCAGGCTTGGGCATAATTTAAACTCATTTGACAATTAGTTAAGAAAAAAAGCGCTTTTTAGTGCATTAATTAAAAAATATTATCGTTTCATCCTAAGATGGGGCACGTCTGCGAACCAGCCTGCAACACTTTGGCAGTGAATAAAAAAGGGTTGTTTCTTTGCCAAAGTGTTAACGCAACCGGCTTAAGCCACTTTTTTTTCCATTATTTTTGCCACTTGGATTTCTTCTGTGAGTGGCTCTTTCCTTTTTGTCCTAAAGTTCGCGTATTTCCTGAATTTTGTTTTTGTCCATGCTTCCGGCTGTTTTTTTCGGAGGCGAAACTCTTGCTTTAGGAGCTTTAACCTTAACTCTTCTGATGGCTTCATCAGCATTTCGAGTTCTTTGTCTTCGTCCATGCTGCTTTCACTTCTCCTCGTCTTCGTCGAAGCTGTCCTCCGTGTCTTCGCCGCTGTCCTCTATGTTGTCGGAGTCATCTGAGCCCTCAGAGCTTTCTTCGTTTTTTTCTTCCGTTTCCGCTTCTGGTTCGCCTTCCCCTTCCTCTGTTTCTCCTTCGAGCCTTTCTATGACTTCGCCGAATGAAACTTTTCCCCGGATAGCGTTTACCTTTATTCTGACTCTTTCGCCCTTTTTTGTTTGCGGGACGATTATCACATAGCCTTTTACTTTTGCTATGCCATCTCCTTTTTCTCCAACGTTCTCAATTGTAACGTCATATTCTTCCCCTTCCTTTACCGGAATGGGCTTTTGGAACCTATTTTGGTTGAAATTACTGAATGTCATTTAAATTATTCCTCCTTTAATTGACGAGTTGAATCAAGCAGCCTTTTTTTATACGCTTTGAAAAAAGAGTAAGAAAAATCAGCAAGTATTGACCCAATCCTAGTATATATGTGCCTTAAACCGTTTTTAAAGTTATCTTTGGGTGGGGTTTGGGCCAAATTGCAGCCAAAATCATATTATTAACCAAATGCGTGTTTGTTGGTAGAATGCGGCCGCACGGCAAAAGGAAGATTCCTGAAATTGAACGGGTAAAACATGCCATGGACCCCCAGACAAACAGGCTTCTGCAAGTGCTTAGGTCTGACCGTGAACTTGCAAGGCTGGCTGCTTCAAGGCGTGCAAGGTGGTGGGGGCAAAAGGGCGAGGAATTTTTGCAGTCAATGCACCCCCATTGGTCAAAAATGCCGCATTCAAATAAGGGCTATGATTTTGTCAATAAACTTAAGCTGATTCGTGGCCAGCCGGAAAAAATCGAGGTAAAAACTATCACTCCAGAGGAGTCTTTGGCGGGAAAAATTTTTTTGAAGCTGCGTCTTGGGGACTGGCATAACCATGACGCAAACACGCTCTGGGTTGTTTCTTTTGGCGGAATTTACCGTGCGAATGCAGACCGTCTTCGCTTGCACATCAAGAATGTGCTGAATCACCCTTCTTATGACCTTGTGAAAAGAGTTTCTGAAAGGCAATTTATTAGTTTGGAGTTTGACCTGAACCATTTGGTTCAACTTGGGGTCTTAACCAAACAGAATGTCAGCGAGCGCCACTTTCACGGGTTTGTGAAGGGCGAGATGGCAAAATTGGGTGGGAAAGGGAAAGGTGACGTGACCAGGCTTCACATGAGGCATCCTGACCTTTAAAAGTTTACTTCACCACTGTAAGTTTTCCCATTTTTCCTGTGCTTACCTGTTTTTGGCCCTTAAATTCGCTGCACCAGCCATTTTCTATTTTTACTTTGTCGCCTTCTTTTACCTGGTCTATCTGCTCGTTCCATAGGGAGATCTTTATTTCGCCTGATTTGTCCTTGAGTGCTGCGTCGCATACGCGGCCGCTTCCTCTTTCGTTTGCAAATTCTCTTGGCTCGCCGATTGAAACAATTTCCCCAACCAGTTCCGGCACGGGGGTTTTTGATTGTAGTTCGCTTACTTTCACTAAAATACACCTCTTTTGTTATTTTTCCTGCATTAGCTTTTTTAATGATTCTGGTTTTTTTCCTCAAATTATGCGGTCCACGATGAATTTTGGGTCAAATTCCGCCAGGTCATCATAGCTTTGCCCTGTTCCGGCAAAAATTATGGGCTTTTTGAGCACGTGCAGCAGGGAAATGGCGGTTCCCCCCTTTGAGTCAACATCCATTTTTGTCAGAATAAACCCGTCTAAGTCAAGTTCTTTGTCAAATTCGCTTCCCTGGCTTAAAAGCGCTTGGCCTGCGTATGATTCGCCGATGAATATTTTGAGGTCAGGCTTTGCGATGCGCTCAATTTTTTTGAGTTCCTTTAAGAGGTTTTTGTTTGTTTCCTGCCTTCCGGCCGAATCAATCAGCACGGTGTCCAGGTTTTTTGCTTTTGCATAAGCCACTGCGTCAAATGCGACCGCTGCGGGGTCTGCCCCGTATTTTTGCTTTATAACTTTTACGCCGATTGCGCTTGCATGCGTTTCCAGCTGTTCAATGGATGCCGCCCGAAAGGTGTCTGCCGCGGCTAGTACTGTGGTTTTTCCATTTTCCTTCAAATAGTTTGCGATTTTTGCAATGGTGGTTGTTTTTCCGGCGCCGTTTGGCCCAAGAAACAGCACGACAAACGGTTTTTTCTTTTCCGTTTCCTTCAAAAAATCGATTTTTTTTGTCTGCATTATTTGCAGGAGCACTTTTTTGATTTCGTCTTTTAAAAACCCTGAAACATCAGTGCCTGTGGGGACTTGTTTTCCTTCCAGGTCTTTTCCGATTTTTTCTGTAATTTCGCGGGCCGTCCCTGCTTCAACGTCTGCTTCAAGGAGTGCCAGCTCGAATTCTTCCAAAAAGTGTTTGATGTCTTGTTTTGAAACAGTTATTGTCCCAGTAAACAGCCCTTTGAGTTTTTTTGTGATGCCGACTTTTGCCGCAAGTTCGCGCTTGTCATCCTGAACTATCTGTATTTTGTGTTGCGGTTTTTCCTTGTGAATTGCAGCTGGAATTTCTTTTTTGGCTGGTTCATCCGCCCTTGTGGTTTTCAGTTCCCCTGTTTTTGCATTCGGCTGTGTTTTTGCCGGCTGCCCTTCGTGTTCCTGTTGCTTTGCCTGCTTTGCAATTGGCGGCTGTTGTTCTAAAATGGTTTGCTTTGGCGCTTGTGCAGCCGGTTCTTGTTGCACGGTTTGCCCTTGTTTTTTTTCAATTGTCTGCTTTATTTTTTCGGCAAAAACGGAAACTTTTTTCTTTAAAAAGTCAAACATTTAAAGCCCTTTTATCGTCCCCATTCTTTGCTGTTGAATAAATTCCTGCCCTTTCCTGATGACTTCTGTCAGCGCGTTTACGTTTGTGGCAGTCCTGTGGTGCTCTCTTTTTGTGTTTTCAAGCAGTTTTTCAAGCGATTCCTTTCTTTTTTCAATCTCTTGTTTTGCCTCTTCGAGTTTTTTTGTTTTCATTACTTCCCCTGCGAGCGCAAAGACCACGTTTTCGTTGTCCTCTGTTTGTGCCTGCAGGAAAATTCCCGCGCCAAGCGGCACCATGATTTTGTCTTTCTCTTTTTTTATTGCATCCATTGACAAAAGTGCCATGGTGATTTCATTTAAGCCCATTATGAGCATATTGATTCGCTGGTTGAGGTCTTCGAGGCGCTGGTTTTCTCCGGCGAACGCAGAGAACAGCTGTTCTTGTGTCATCTGCACTTTTTTTTCTGCCATATGCTAGTTTTCCTCTTTGATGTCTTCAATAAAAATGCACCTTCTCTTTATCCCCTGCTTTGAGCCAAAAACCGTGAGCAGTTTTTCTTTTGCCCTGTTTTTGTTTTGTGCGCTGATTGTTTTTGTGAACGTTTTTTTGCTCTTTTTTTCAATGAATGTTCCATTTATTTCAAAGTTTTTTTCCTTTGTTTCCTTTTCTTTCATGTCAGTTTCCCCTCAGTGCTTCGTCAATTCTTGTCAGTTCAAACGTGGTTGTTATTTCGCCGACCATTGCCCCTTTTGAGTTTGCAACAACGTCGTTTCCGATAAATGAGTCGCCATAGTTTGCGGTTGTGGGGTTCCCTTCGACTTGGAATATTTTTTGCATTTCCATAAATTCTGCCTTGCTGATATTTGGGTGCACGATAAAGCCTTTATTTGTTGCGAGTGCGGCTGCGCCAGCAAGGTTTGAGTGCGCAAAGTCTTTTTGCACCAGTTTCACGCCAAAAAATTCCTCTATTTCCTTTACATTCTTTGGTGAAAGCAGCGTGCTTGCAATTCCGCCATTTTTGTTGAGTGAAATAAGGTTTCCAATTGCAGTATAGCCGTCTATTTGCTTTACTTTTAGGCCGTTTTTTTCAAGGAATTTTTTTTCTCTTTCCTCGACTATTTCAGAAATGATTATTTTGTCTTCAAACAGCACGCACAGTACGCCCAACAGTGAAGAGTTTGCAAGCGATGCCCTGACCACTTTCACTTGGAGGTGTTCTTCGATTGCGTCGACTTTTTTTTGCGGCGTGGACATTGGGGCGAGGGCGAATTTTTCGCTTGCGCAGGAAAACACCCCGACAAAAGGGCTTGAATTGATTGTTGTCTTGAAAATGTTCATTTATTTTCTCCCCTGCATTTCAAGGGATTTTGCGGCTTTTTCTTTCTCTTTTTTGTCTTTGAGCTTTTCTTTTTGTTCCGTTTCCTCTTCTTTTGGCTTTTCTTTTTCTTCCTTCTCTTTTTGCTCTTTCTTTTTCTTTTCTTCCGCTTCCCTTTTTTGGTCTTCCTTTAACTGTTTTCCGCCCTGCAAATAAACCGTGACTTTTTTGTCGTTTTTCACAAGCACCGCGTTTATTTTCCTAGGGATGTTTCGGGAGTTTTCTAAAAGCAGCCGGTTTACTTCCTCTGAGATGCTCACCTGCACGTTTTTTGCGTGCTTTAACGCGAACGCCTTTATTTCATTGATTGCTTTCCTTGTCCTTTTTGTTTTCGGGAAACCAAAAACCTTTCTTAAAGAAATTACTGATTCGAATTCGTTTTGCTTCATTTTTAATCTTTCCTTTTCTTCCACCCGCTTTTAACCCGTTTTTTGTTGCGGACTTTTCCCTGTTCTGCCTGCTTTTTTGCAAACAGCTTTCCAAACTCGGTTGATCGCCAGTGGCGTTTCTGCTTTTTGTTCCAGATCCTTTTCCCTGCCTTTTGCATTGCCCAGACGGGGGCGTTTGTGAGGCTTGCACCTATTGCTTTCCTGCTTGCAATGAGGAATTCTTTTTTTTCCTGTGTCCTGTTTTTGCTCATGCTATTTTCTCCTGATGTTGATTTCTTTTTTTGAGCCGCTAATGTTTTCAAGGATTGATTTTAATTCCTGGTCGGAAATTTTTTCCTGCACCTGCCCTTGTTGTATAAGCATAAAGAGCGGCTGCAGTGCCTTGAGGTAAACCTCGTTTTTTACCAGCTTCACGTTGTTTAGCCTCTGCCTTGCTTCATCTGTCAAAGTTTTTCGAAGAAGGCTTTCAATCTGCATTTGCGTCTGCATTTCTTTTTCTTTTTGTGCCCTTAATTCCCCCAGTTTTTTTTCATCCATTTTTAAAAGCCCCGGTTATTTTTGCTGCTTTTGTTGCGGCTTTTTTTGTTCCCGGAATCCCTCTTTTTTTTCGCTTTGCTTTATTGTTTCCTGTTGTGCCCGTTTTGCCAGTTCGTCTGCTTCTTTTTGCCGATTTTGCTCGGCTTTTTCTTTTGTTTCCTTTTCATGCACTGCTTTTGCGTCTTTTGCAAGCCTGTTAAGGTAACTTTCACCTTTGCTTGTGACTGCCCTGCCGGTTTTCCCTTTTTTTATGAACCCTTCTTTTTCCAAAGTTTGCAGGCAGGTCCGGATTATTTTTCCGCTGCTTTTTCTTTTCTTTTCCGGCCGTACTCCGCGTTTTTTTCTTCCGCCGTAATAGGTCCTTAAGCTTTCTGTCCCAACCGGCCCGTCCTTGTACACCCGGTACAGAACTGAGGCTGCCCGTTCAAAAAACCAGTCCTTGCTTTGGGGTGCGCGCTCAGCGTGGGTTCCTGTTTTTACCCATTCTGCCCACTGCGGCTGCTTGAATTTTCCCTTGAAATCTTTTGCCATTTCCTTTATCAGAACCGCTGGCTCTACGTCAAATATGCCCATTTGTTTTCCTCCTCTCGGAGCAGTTTTGTTCCAGATGCCAAAAAAGGCACCGAACTCTAATCACAATAATTAGAGTCTTATTACAAAAAACCGTCAAAAAAAGCTTTTAAAGGTTTGTTTTCAGGCACACTTGAGCGGTGTGCCTGTGCAGGTTCCTGAAATACAGTCTGAGTTTTGGGTGCAGGTTTTTCCGGAAATGCATGTTTTTCCGCATGTCCCGCCGCAATCCAAGTCTGTTTCTCCTAGGTCAGTTAAACTATTGCAGCAATGAACAAGGCTTGTTGCTGACTGTGTTGCGCATAGTGTGTTGTCAGATTTCATATAGCATGTGTATGTGGTGCTTTGCACGGCTACCGTTTGCCCACAACATCCCGTGATGGGTTTTCTTGAGCAAAACAGGTCTGCTGTGTCATTTTTTGTTTGCGTGCCTGCCGGCGTTGCAATGTTGACTATTAATGCAATTACAATCACCGCAACCATTATTACTCCGCCCAAAATCAGCAGGTATTCTATTGACCCTTGCCCTTTGTTCATCAAGGATAATTATTGTGTTTTGATATATTTATTGTTTTGTGTCAACTTTTGCGCCTGTAACAAATTGGCAAGTGAATAATAGTGAAATGCTTCTTTTGCCAATTTGTTGGTTGGCAGCGCATACATGCCTCGCTTTGCAGCGGGGCGGTAATATTATTGGCCTGTTTTTGGCTCTTTGAGCGAAATTTTCCTCTCAAACCCGCATTCAATGCATTTGACCAAAAGGAATGGCTCTTGTTTGGTTTCTTTTGAGTTTTTCCCGTTTTTCAAAAATGCCCCGCATTTTTTGCAGAACTTTTTTTTTAGCCCCCATGGAATCGTTGCCTTGTTTTTTGAGCCTATTTTCCTTGCCAGTGCAACATATCTTTTGCTTAATTCCGGCTCTTTTGGCTGCATTTTTCCTGCAAGCTCAAACAGGCGGTAAATCCGCTCGAGCGCGATTTTTTGTATTTCATTTTGCTTCATTTAAAACACTTCTTGAAAAAAACGTTAAAAAAAGGGGTTGTTTTTTTCTTTTTCACAAGTTCGATGATTTCGGCTTTTGAGAAAAACTTTCCGCCCGCCAGCTCTTTTTTGTTTATTTTAATTTTTTCGCCAAAGGTTGTTGCAAACAGCGTTATCATTTCGTGCGCGTTTTTGTGCTTTACGAGTTTTTTTGAAAGCCGCTTTGGTTTTGTGCCACGGATGTGCAATTCTTCTTTTAGCCCCCGCTGTGCCGCCTGCCTGTATGTCTCGCCGATTTCAACGTGCTCGCCCACGCTTGAATCCCACATTGACGGGCACAATTCCATTGTGTTTGGGCGCTTTTGCAAAAACAGTTCGCCGAGTGCGTTAAAGACCCACACATGCACTGCTCTGTGCGGCAGTGGCTTTTTGTGTATTAGTTTTCTTGGCGCGGCTCCAACCACTTTGTCGCTTGCATCAACCAACTCGACAAATTTTCCTTCGGGCATTTTTTCAACAGGCATTTATTATAATTCAAATAATTCTTTTATTTTGTGTTTATGTTTCAACCACTAACTTGTGCTCTCCTTCTGGCCTGACAAATATTTCCTCGCCTTTTTTTAAGTGCAAAAAGTCGGCAATTTTTTTCGGGATTCTTAAAATCAACGAGTTTCCTGAGTAACCAATTTTTGCTTTTTGTCCGATTCCCCAAATCCCCGTTTCTTTTGCTTTTTGGTCTATTTTGTCTGAGGCTTCTTCTGTGAAAAAAACTTCGTTGCAGTTGTTGCACTTTTCTGCTTCAAATTCTCCGAGCTTTACATTTCCGTAGCTGTACGGTTCTTTTACTTTAACCATCTTCTTATTGCATATTGGGCATTCCATAAAATCACCTGTTTTTTTCAGTAAACCGTAATCACAAAATAATCCCAATGCAGCTGCCGGGATTCGAACCCGGGTCAAGAGCTTTCTTCCAATTTTTTTATTAAAATTTGAGTATTGCCGCCCCGCCGACAGGCGGGACATGTACGCACTGTCAACCAACAAAATGGCAAAAGAAATATTTAAGCCATTTTTCACTTGCCAATTTGTTGCTGGTGTGCCAGTTGTTGGAAGGCTCCTATCCTGCCGCTAGACTACAACTGCGTATTGATTATTTTGTTTGAAGGCTTTTTTAAACGTTTTTGCTCTTTATTTGCTTTTGATTGGTTTTTGCGGGTGTTTTTGCTTGGAGAAAAATTTTGTCGTTTTTGAGGGGCTGGATGCCGCAGGCAAGTCCTTGATGGCAAAAAAGCTGAAGCTTTTTTTGGAAAAAAACGGTTTTGCCGGGCGCGTTTTTTTGACAGCGGAGCCTTCGCAGAGCCCTTTTGGGAAAGAGCTTCGCGAAATGCTGAAAAGCGAGTCAAGCCCAAAAAACAATGCGCAAAAGTTTTTGGAGCTTTACGTGAAGGATCGCGAGTTTCACTTGGAGCACGAAATTTTGCCTGCTTTGAATGAAGGAAAAATTGTCTTGTGTGACCGCTTCAAGTATTCCACTGTTGTTTACCAGTCGGTTCAGGGAATTTCTGTTGAAAAAATTTTGCAGATGCATGATGGGATGGTTGTTCCCGGGCTTGTTTTGGTTTTGGACATTGACCCAAGGCTTGCGCTGAAACGGATTGCGTGCTCTGCACGTGGTGCCCGTGATGTTTTTGAGAGGGAGGCTTTTTTGCAAAAGGCGCGCGAAAAGTTTTTGCAGCTGCCAAAAATTCTGCCAAAAGAGAACATTAAAATCATTGATGCTTCCATGCCAAAAAAAGAGGTTTTTTCGGCAGTTGTGTCTGAAGCCAAAAATGTTTTGTTTTAAAAAATTGCCAGCGCTGTCTGAAAAATGGGCCTGGGAGGAATCGGACCTCCTTCTCATCGGTGTAAACGATGCATCCTGGCCGTTAGACTACAAGCCCAGCGTTTGCGCCCGCTGGCACCACATACGTCGCCCCGTCTGCGACGGGACATAAATATTACCGTCCCGCCGCAAGGCGGTACATGTATGCAAACCAGCCGGATGCAATCGGCTATGCGGCTGCCGGGGATCGAACCCGGGTCCCGACCTTGGCAAGGTCGAATTCTGCCACTAAACCACAACCGCGGCTGCAAAATCAGCCGGCACTTTCCTGCCATCTGCGATGGCAATGGCCCCGTTTTAGCGGGGCAAAGTGCCGCCAGATTTTGTTTGGCAATAGATTTATTTTGGGTGTTGAATGGTTAAAAATCATGCTGTTGTCGTGTTTTTGCTTTTTTTTGTTTTGCGTGTTTTTTTGGCTTTTTTGCATCAAAACCTTTAAATACTTGGTTTTCATTATTTAATACGGTTTTTTTCTATGAGAAGATTATTGTTTTTTAGGGTTGGCGGGCGCGATGTCCACATGCCTAAATTGATTGGTGCCTTTGTTTTGTTTGCTGCGCTTTTGTATTTCATTCAGGCAAGCGCTTTGATGTTTAATTCTTGGGACAATCTCAAGGAAGTTGACAGTTGCCTGCATGATTCTGGCGTGGATCATTTTTATTGCCAGGACATTGCTTTTAAGTCCACTGGCCTTTATGTGCGGGTTGACCAGTCAGCTCTTTCAATGCGCCAGTTTTGGGGTGTTTTGCTTGGCCCGATTGCCAATGTTTTGGTTTGGCTTGCGGTTTTGTTCATCGGCTGGCTGATTTACAAAACAGGCGACCTTGTTTTGCCTATTGAGGAATCTGAAAGGGTTTTGCCTGAAAAAAAAGGAAAAAAGTGGGCAATCAGAAGATAAGCCATTTTATTGTTTTAGCCCATTATTATATTTTTTTTTATTTTAATTCAAAAATATTATCATCCCGTCGTTAGACGGGACACAACTGCGTTGCTTGTGCCCGTAAGGGTATCAACTGGCGCAGCGGTTGTTCTAATTCGCAAAAGTCAGCACTCTTGCGTTTGATTTTTCCAGTTCGCCTTTCCTTACACCGACGATTATTTTTATTTCGTTTTTGTCTGCTGCCGCAACGAGCCTTTTTGTCACTATTCCGTCAAAGACCACTGCGTTGACCCCTTTCTTTTTTGACATTTCCCCGACAAGGTTTTTTACCTGGACTTCGTCGATTTCTTTCATTTCGTGGTCAAAGAGTTTTGCGGTGCTTTTTCCTTTGAGTTCTTTTAGTATGGGGACGAATTTGTCTTGCTCCGTTTTTGTCGGAAGGTGCTCGAGGTCTTTTCTTGTGAACGTCTCCGCTTCTTCTCGTGGTTCCATGCGTGGGTGGTCAAACCTTCTTTGTTCCTCGAATTCGGGCCTTGGTCTTTGTCCAAACGGCCTTCTGTTGTCTGGCCTTTGCCTAAATGGCGGTCTTCTGTCTTGGCGGAAGCCTTCTCTTGGCCTTGGTTCGAACCTTTGCATTCCCCTTTGCTGGGGCCCTTTTTGTGTCTGTTCCGTGAATTCTTGTGGCGTCACCCGTCTTCGCAGTGACTGTATTATTTCTTTTCTTGTGAGCTCTTCGACTTCTTTGCCGTCCGGTGCGCGTGCAATGAATTCTGCGCGGCTTGCAAGCAAAAAGTTTCTTGCAATCATTTCCCCGCCGCGGTCGCCGTCAACAAACACTGTTGCTTTTTTTGTCTTGCAGAGTTCAAGGATTGTTTTTGGGATTGTTGAGCCTTGCATTGCAACTGCGTTTTTTATGTGGTTTTTCAGCAGTGTTATCACGTCTGCGCGCCCTTCGACGACGATTATTTCTTCGCTTGCCTGCACTTCTGGGCCTGCCGCCAACTTGTCTGGGCCAATTAACTGCAGGTCGCCTGTCCGTGCCTCTTCGCGGACTGATTCGGTTATTTCAACTGTGTCCGGCTCAATGGTTTGCTTGAATTTTTTGAGCAGTTCTTGTGCCCGCTTTTTGATTTCGTCCCTTTTTTCTGTGCGTGTGTCTTCTAGGGAAACTATTTGGAATTGTGACTCGTATGGGCCGACTTTTTCCACGGATTCAATCGTTGCCGCAAGGACTGTGGTTTCAGCCATGTCCATGTTGCTTGGTAGAAGGATTTCGCCGACCGTTTTTCCTAGCATGTGTTCGTGGTTTATTTCAATTCGGCCGATTTTGCCGTTTTTTTGGAGTTCTTTTAGGTCCATTTCTTCGCCTAACAGCCCCTCGCTTTGCCCAAAGATTGCGCCAATGATGTCCGGCTTGTCTACGACCCCATGGATTTCGAATTTTATTTTCACTAAGTATTTGACTGCGCTAATGTAAGTTTTAGCCAATTTAATCATCTCCTTTTGATATTTGCCAAAAGAATCAGGTTTTTTTTTAAAAGGAGTGTTAAAGGTTTTTTATTTTTCCCAAAGCTTTTTTGCCGCTTTGAACTTGGATTTTTTTGTTGTTGCTTTTGTGTCCAAAAACAATTTTTGTGTCGCTTGAAAAAAACTCTGAGAGCTTTTGTTCAATTTCCCTGTTTGCTTGCCCCTTTTGGGGTTTTGCTTTCACTTTGACTTTCAAAGTTTTTGTGTGCGGGTCAAAACCCGTTACTTTGAATTCCTTCGAATTCGTAACAACTTTTAAGTTCAAAAAAATTTCCTGTTCCATTAAAAACAATTAATTGCAAACACAATTTTTTTGCAATCGATTTTTTTTAAACCTTTAATGGCTCCTTTTGAGCCTGATTCCTATTAAGACTTATAAAAGAAAACATATATTAATATTGCAGAAAAGCAGTTTTTTGTTCAAAAAAGGGTTTTTTTGCTAATGACGAGGTACCAGAAGGGCGCAAATGCTGAGCGGGAGCTTATAAAAGAGCTTTATGGCCGCGGTCTCTCTGTGGTGCGCGTTGCCGGAAGCGGCAAGAACTCATTGCCAATGCCTGACATTGTTGCGTTAAGCAAGACCAAAAAGCTTGTTTTTGAGTGCAAGGCATGGGGTGCTGCTTACCTTAACCTTTCAATCGAGCAGATGGATGGACAGATTGGGTGGGCAAGGCGATCCAATGCCGAGTTTTTTGTGGTGTGGAAAGTGCCCAGGAAGGGTTTTTTGTTTTTGAACCCAAAAGACTTTGTCAAGGCAGGGAAAAACTATGTCATTTCGCTCAAAAAGGCGCAGGGTTGTGCGCTGGACTTGAGGGTTGTTTTGGGCGAGCAGTCAAGGCTAGAAGCCTGAATTTGTGTCTTGGCATTTTCCGTTGGGTTTAAAAAAACGTTTTTGCACTTTTTATTTTAGTGGCTTTTTCTTGATTGAAATCGAAATCATGCTAAACGACCTGACAAAAATGTATGTTAAAGAGAAGAGCCTCCGCAACAGGGTGCTTTTGGAAAAGGTCATCACTCACCTCAAGGAATACGCGCAGCAGCTCGCTCCAAAGGAAACAATGGCCCCAAACCAGCCGATGCAGATCTGAATTTTTTCTGTTTTTTCATTATATTCAAAAAAAGTATATTGATATTATCGTGTCATCGAAGATGGCACATGTATGCGGCGTAACAAACTGGCAGGTGAATATTAATTAATTGTTCTTTTGCCAGT